>JANOJI010000221.1:0-6912 GCA_031408175.1 Ilumatobacteraceae bacterium | reverse complement strand
TCTCGCCGTGCTACCCATACCGTGAGCAGGCGCCGCACGAAACGCCCGAGCAGTACGGGCTGAGGCTGGCGGCCGAGTTGGAGCAGGCCATCCGGGCCTGCGGGCCGCAGCGCGTGATCGCCTTCGTCGCCGAGACGGTGGGTGGCGCCACGGCCGGCGTGCTGGTGCCTGTGCCGGGCTACTTCAAGGCCATCAAGCAAGTGTGTGAGCGCCACGGCGTGTTGCTGATCCTGGACGAGGTGATGTGCGGCATGGGGCGCACCGGCACCTTGCACGCCTGCGAGCAGGACGGCGTGATCCCGGACCTGCTGGCCATTGCCAAGGGCCTGGGCGGCGGCTATCAGCCCATTGGCGCGGTGCTGGCGCAGCGCCGCATCGTCGACGCATGGGCCAGGGCAGCGGCTTCTTCCAGCATGGCCACACCTACCTGGGCCATGCGGTGGCCTGCGCCGCGGCGCTGGCCGTGCAAAAAGTGATAGCGCGCGATGGCCTGGTGGACAAAGTGCGCGACAACGGTGAGTTCCTGGCCCGCACGCTGCAGGCCGCGTTCGGCGCTCACCCGCATGTGGGCGAGCTGCGCGGCCGCGGTCTGTTTCGCGGCATCGAGCTGGTGCACGAGCGCGGCAGCAAGGCGCCCTTCGACCCGGCGTGCAAGCTGCACGCGCGAATCAAGCAAGAGGCCATGGCGCGTGGTCTGATGGTCTACCCGATGGGCGGCACGGTCGACGGCCAGCGTGGCGACCACATCCTGCTGGCGCCGCCCTTCATTGCCAGCCAGGCCGAGCTGAAAACAATGGTCGAGCGACTCCGTCCGGCCATCGATGCCGCGATCGAGTCCTGTCTGCGATAGTCGCATCAGTCGCACCAGCCGCAGCGGTTGCACCTGTCGCAGCGGTCGCACCAGTCGCACCAGCCGCAGCGGTCGCACCAACCACGGCGATCTCAACCGTCGCAGCGGTCGCACCAGCCGCATCGGTTGCACCCGTCGCAGCGGTCGCACCCGTCGCACCCGTCGCACCAGTCGCACTTGTTCTGTGTTATCAACCCCTTGGAGAATCCTGCATGAGCCGAATTTTCACCCGCCCCATCGCCACTGCCGCGCTGGCACTGGCCATCACCCTGGCCGCCACACCTGCCGTCGCGCAGCAGAAGTTCATGACCATCGGCACCGGCGGAGTGACCGGGGTGTACTACGCCGCCGGCGGAGCGCTGTGCCGATTGGTCAACAAGGACCGCGCCAGGCATGGCATCCGCTGCTCGGTGGAATCCACCGGCGGCTCGGTCTTCAACATCAACACCATCAAGGCCGGTGAACTGGACCTGGGCTTTGCGCAAAGCGCGAGCGCCTCGACGACGTCGGCACCGGGAACGAACTCGGCGATCGGCGGCAGGTCGGCCAACGAGTTCAGACCGAGCTTCTCCAGAAACGACGGCGTCGTGCCGTACAGGATCGCCTGGCCAGGGCCGGCATCGCGTGCTACTTCAGTGACGTAGCCTCGAGCCTGCAATGTGCGCAACACACCGTCGGGATCGACACCGCGGATCGAGGCGATCTGGGCGCGCGACAGGGGTTGTTTGTACGCCACGATTGCCAGCGTCTCCAGCGCAGCCCCACTCATTCGGGCGCGTTGCCCATCGAGCAGGAAACGCTCGACGTACGGGGCCAGATCGGCGTGCGATTGGTAGCGGTAACCACCAGCCACCTTGACCATCTGAAATCCGTGGCCAGCCTGGTCGTACGCGGCCGACAGCTCGACACACAGCCGTTCGATCACCGCGGTCGGTTGCTCGAGCAGTTGCGCCAACAAGTCGGGTGCGACCGGTTCGACAGCGACCATCACGATCGCTTCGATTGCCCGCACTGTCTCGATGTCGATGTCATTCATCTGATTCAGCCTTCGTAGTCGTCGATGGCGATCGAGCCGGCGGCAACGGGCTCGAGTCCACCGGTCCAGAGCACGTCGATCTCACCGAATTGCTCGTCTTGATCGAGTTCGATCACACCTTGCTTGAAGAGCTCCAACACCGCAAGAAAGCGAACGATCACCTCGAGGCGCTCGACCAGACCGCTGGTGAGACGCCGGAACGAGATGCGGCCGACACGAGGCAGCTCGTCGAGCAACTCGGCAACGGCATCGGCCACGCTGGCTCGTACTGGGGCGACATGGAACAGATCGATGCGCTGCACGGGCTTGGGGGTCACCGCACGCAGATAGGCGGCATGCAGCCGTTTGCCGGTGACACCGTCCAGCAGGTCGGGCATCAGCTCGTCGAAACCATCGTCGGGGCCGGCGGTACGCGGGAAGGTGCGATCCGCATCGTCGGCCAACCGGCTGAACACGCCGGCGACATCTTTGAAGGTCTTGCACTCCAACAAGCGAGCCAACAGCAGGTCTCGCTCCTCCCACAGGGCCAACTCGTCGTCGAGGTCGATGTCGTCGCGACCTGGCAATAATCGACGAGCCTTCAGTTCGACGAGTGTTGCGGCGATCAGCAAGAACTCGGTGGCAATATCGAGATCGACCACCTGGAGACGTTCGATCTCCTCCAGGTATGCATCAACGATTCGACTCAATGAGACCTCGTAGATATCGACCTGTTCTCTGAGAATCAAATGGAGCAACAGGTCGAATGGCCCCTCGAAGACAGGGGTTGCCACCGCAAATGCCATACGAGTTCAGGCTAGCTCGCCACTAGCCTGGCGCGCCGTGACCCGCGTGCTCTCGTGCATCCAACCCACCGGCGAAGTCCACCTCGGCAACTACCTGGGCGCACTGCGCAACTGGGTCAACGGCCAGCACGACGCTGACGCCTTCCATGGGATCGTCGACCTGCACGCCCTCACCGTGACCGAGGCTCCAGGCGTGATCGGCGATACGACGTTGCGCCTGGCGGCCATGCTGTTCGCCATCGGTCTCGATCCCGACGTGGCAACGGTCTTCGTGCAGAGCCACGTCGTGCAGCACAGCCAACTGTGTTGGGTGATGGAGTGCACCGTCTCGTTCGGTGAGCTCAGCCGCATGACACAGTTCAAGGACAAGTCCTCGAAGCGCGAAGGCGACTTCATCTCTGCCGGGCTCTTCACGTACCCGGCCCTGCAGGCTGCCGACATCGTGCTGTACGACGCCGACGAAGTACCCGTCGGCGACGACCAGCGCCAGCACATCGAGATCACCCGCGACGTCGCAATGCGGTTCAACCACCGCTTCGGTGACACGTTCGTCATCCCGAAGGCCGTCACTCCCAAAGCCGGCGCGCGGGTCATGGATCTGCAGGACCCGACCTCGAAGATGAGCAAGTCGGCAGACAGCGATGCCGGGTGCATCCTGATGATGGACGATCCCGCCGACATCGCCCGCAAATTCAAACGCGCCGTGACCGACAGCGACAACGAAGTGCGCTTCGACCCGGCCGTCAAGCCCGGCGTCTCGAATCTCCTCGAGATCGTGGCCGTGTGCACTGGGTCGACCCCACAGGAGCTAGCCGACAAGTACACCCAGTATGGCCCGCTGAAGACCGACGCCGGTGACGCGGTCATCGAACTCCTGCGCCCGATTCAGGGTCGGTACAACGAGTTGATGACGGACCGCGGCGAACTGGCGTCACTGCTGCACAAGGGCGCCGACAAGGCTGGTGACGTCGCCGCGGCGACGCTCGATCGTGCCTACTCGGCGATCGGCTTCCTCCCCCGCTGATGGCCTAACGTCGCCAGTGTGGACGACGATTCGATCGAGGTCATAGACACTGCGTGGATCGAACTGCCAGGCCGCCCACGATTGGCGGCCCGGTTGTGGCTGCCGACTGGCGCAGCGACCAAGCCGGTCCCGGCCGTGCTCGAATGTCTGCCCTACCGGCGGCGCGATAGCACCGCGGCGCGAGATGAATCGACGTACCCGGCACTCGCCCGCGCGGGCTATGCGGGAGTTCGTGTCGACATGCGTGGCACCGGTGACTCGGACGGGCTGTACGACGATGAGTACTCCGAGACCGAGTTGGCCGATGCCGAGGCGGTGATCGCCTGGATCGCCGAACAGCCGTGGTGCAGCGGAGCCGTCGGGATGATGGGCATCAGCTGGGGCGGGTTCAATGCACTGCAGGTTGCAGCACGACGGCCACCTGCGCTGAAGGCGGTGATCTCGATTGCCTCGTCCGTCGACCGGTACAACGACGACATCCACTACCGCCACGGGTGCCACCTCGGTGCGCAACTCGGGTGGGCGACGACGGTTCTCGGGTACATCTCACGACCGCCCGACAGCGATGTCGTCGGCGAGCGATGGCGAGACATGTGGCAGCAGCGTTTGAATGCGATCGAGCCGGCAAGCGTGACGTGGATGGCACATCAGCGCCGTGACGACTATTGGCAGCGGGGTTCGATCGGCGACAACTTCGAGGCGGTGCAGGTACCTGCCCTCGTTGTCGCCGGGTGGGCCGATGGCTACCGCAACACTCCTGTCAAAGCGATCGCGGGGTTGCGTTCGCCCAGCAAGGCGTTGAACGGACCGTGGCTCCACAAGTATCCCCACTTCGCGCTGCCGCGACCTCGTGTCGACTTCCTCGCCGAAGCTGTTCGCTGGTGGGATCGCTGGCTCCGTGATGTGGCCAACGGGGCCGAGGATCTCCCCCAGCAACGGGCATTCATCTCGACAGCTGTTCGACCGGATGAACGAATGGAACGTGAACCGGGTCGCTGGGTTTCACGTGATCTCGACGGCGACAACTCGTGTGCGCGGTTCTACCTGACCGCCGATCAGATGTTGTCGATCTCGCCCGACGTCGCTGCAGATGTCCTCATTGACACCAACGAAACCTGCGGCGCCGATGGTGGTGTCTTCTTCGTCGTTGATCCGGCAACTGAACTGCCCGGAGATCAGCGGACCGACGACGCCCTGGCTGTCGTGTTCGATACGGCACCGCTTGACGAGGCTGTCGAGATTCTTGGTCGAACTCGCCTGCGACTCCGTGTCGCGATCGATCGACCGCAGGGAAACCTCATCGCCCGGCTCGAGGATGTGCACCCGGACGGCATGTCCCATCGGGTGGCGATCGGTGTGCTCAACCTCTCGCACCGTGGCGGCAATGCGTCACCGCAACCCATGGTGCCGGGCGACTTCGACAACGTCGACCTCCTGCTCGACGACACCGGCTACCGGTTCGTGGCCGGCCATCGCATCCGGCTCGCACTGTCGACGGCCTATTTTCCGTTGGTGTTGCCGCCGCCTGCTCATGTGCGTGCTGCGATCGCCGTCGGCGACCGGTCGTACCTCGAGCTCCCTACACCCACCGACCTTGTCGACATCGACCTGCGCGAGCCGGCCGAAGGACTGCTGCCGATCTACGAACAACTGACCCCTGGCACCTCGCGTCGCGATATCACGCGCCCGTCGGATTCCTCGACCGTGACGACATCGATCTTCAATGACACCGGCGAAGTGGTGCACCCGACCAACGGCATGATCTGGCGCGAGATCCACGAAAGCCGGGCGATGATTGCGGCTGGCGATCCGTTGAGTTTCCAGTGCGTGGAACGACTCACCGTGATGCGCCGTCGGGCCGGCATCGAGACCCGTTGTATTGCCCGCGGACGACTGACAGCTACTGCGGGGGCTTGGTGCGTGGAAGCAGGCCTGACCGCGTTCGAGGACGACCGCCTGGTGTTCGAGCGATCGTGGTCGCAGGATCTGGAGCGCGACCACCAATGACAATCGTCTAGATGTTGTCGGCCTCACCGAGGGCCGCCGCTGCTCGTCCGCGACCGAGCACGAGATCAACGGTGACCGTTGATGAACCGGCTGCCGCCAACATGTCGGCGCCGACCCGCTCGTGGTCGTGATAGCGCCGAAATCGCTCGGTGCGGGGGCCAGCGATGGTGGCAACAACGCGTCCCAGCACGCCGAGGCCGGACTCGACCTTGCCGACGTCGTGCAGCAGTGCGCCGGCCAATTCGTCCCGTGTCCAGGAGCCGTCCAGCGATTCGAATCGTCGGGCGACGCTGATCGCGTGCCGGCGATCGGGAGCGGACATTCGACGCCACAGCACTCGTTCGCTCTCGAGCAACTGTGAGTCGGCCCACGCGGTGTCCGCGACACCGGGCTCACGATTCGACAACGAAGTGACGAATCGACGGGCGAGATGTGCGATGTGCTGCGCGCTCATCGGCCGAGGGCCCGGGGATGAGCCGAACGATAGACATCGAACAGGCGCTCCTGACTGACCCTGGTATACACCTGGGTGGTCGAGATCGATGCGTGGCCGAGCAGTTCTTGGACGATGCGCAGATCGGCTCCATGATCGAGCAGATGTGTCGCGCACGAATGTCGCAACACGTGCGGCGACAGCTTGTGGCCAAGACCGATGCGGTCGCCGTACTTCTTGACCAGCGCCCATGCCGCTTGGCGGGAGAGTCGTGCTCCACGCAGATTCAAGAACACGGCCTCGGCGTCACCGCGGCGAGCCCAACGCTGAGGCTCGAGGTGTGGGCGACCGGACGGACCGAGCCATTCGGCCAGTGCCGCGTGTGCGTATCGCCCGTACGGCACGATTCGTTCCTTCGACCCCTTGCCCAACAGTCGCACCAGGTGTTCCTCATGGTCGAAATCGCCCAAGGACAAACCGCAGGCTTCGGAGATCCGCGCTCCTGTTGCATAGAGAAACTCGAGCATGGCGCGATCACGCAAGCCCACTGGCTCCGTGGTGGCCGGCGCCGCCAACAACGCGGCAACCTCGTCCTCCGTCAGCGGGTGAGGAATTCCAGCGGGGACACGGATTCCCTCGACGTCGACGGTCGGGTCATCGCGACGAATACCCTCCTCGGCCAGGAACCGATGCAACATTCTGATGGCAGCGACCTGACGTGCCACCGACGACGGGGCTCCACCCGCGCCGCGGCGCTCGCTGACGAACGTGTCCAAG
>JANOJI010000217.1:0-3380 GCA_031408175.1 Ilumatobacteraceae bacterium | reverse complement strand
CCGGTTGTCGAGATGACCTTGCCGTTCTTGATGAGCGTCGTGGCCATGTCAGCGCTCGACCAACTCGTCGTACGCATCGGGGCGACGGTCGCGATAGAAGGCCCATCGGTCGCGGACCAGTTTGATCTTGTCGATGTCGAGGTCGCGCACGATCAACTCGGGTTTGTATGCGTCGCCGACCTCACCGACGAACTTGCCCTCCGGGTCGACGAAGTAGCTCTGCCCGTAGAAGTCGTTCTCACCGAGCGGCTCGATGCCGACACGGTTGATCGCCCCGACGTAATACATGTTGGCGACTGCTGCGGCGGGTTGCTCGATCCGCCAGATGTACTCGCTGAGACCGCGATGCGTTGCCGACGGGTTGAACACGATCTCGGCGCCGTTGAGCCCGAGTGCCCGCCAACCCTCCGGGAAGTGACGGTCGTAGCAGATGTACACCCCGACCTTGCCGACGGCGGTCTCGAAGATGGGGTAGCCGCCATTTCCGGGACGGAAGTAGAACTTCTCCCAGAAGCCCTTGGTCTGGGGGATGTGCTGCTTGCGGAACTTGCCGAGGTAGGTGCCATCGGCATCGATCACGGCGGCGGTGTTGTAGTACATGCCCGCCTGCTCGTGTTCGTACATCGGTAGCACCATCACCATGCCCAGTTCTTTGGCGATGCTGCAGAATCGCTGGGTCGTCGGGCCATCGGGAATCAGTTCGGTGTAGCTGTAGTACTCGGTGTCTTGCACCTGGCAGAAGTACGGCCCGTAGAACAGCTCCTGGAAGCAGATCACTTGGGCGCCTTCGGCTTTGGCATCGTTCGCCGCCTGCTCGTGTTTGTCGATCATCGCCTCCTTCGTCCCGGCCCAGTCGGTTTGGAGAAGCGCTGCTCTCACGATGTTCGGCATGCCCGAGATCGTAATGTGACCCGGAGGGGCGCACAATAACTGGATTGTTACCGTACATTCAGTTCACGCTGTAGAAACAGACGCCCTGGCTGACAAACTGGCTATTGTTACCGCACAATGACTCTCATCGTTGCGGAGGCGATCAACGACCGCAGCGCGCGCGGTATTGCTGCCGCAGTCGGACGGATGATCACGCGCGGCGACCTGGCCGTCGGCACGCGGCTGCCGACAGTGCGCGAGCTCTCGAAGTCACTTGGTGTGTCACCCACGACCGTCAGCGAGGCATGGCAGACGCTGACCTCGGTCGGAGCCATCGACGCGCGCGGCCGGCAGGGCACGTTCGTGCGCCAGCCGACTGGTCCCGGCTCGCCGCGCCGATATCGCCGCGTCACAGAGGGCCCCGGGCATTTCGCGCTCGACCTCTCGACCGGCACGCCACCATCGTCACTGCTCCCCGATCTGGGGCCGGTCGTCGCCAAAGTCAGCCGTCAATCGTTGACCTCCAGTTACCTCGACAATCCGGTGCTGCCCGACCTCGATGCCCGGCTGCGCGCGGGCTGGCCATTCCCCGCCGAGGCGCTCACCGTGGTCGACGGGGCGATGGATGCGCTCGACCGTGTTGCCCAGGTGGTTGTTCGTCTCGGTGATCGTGTGATCGTCGAACACCCGACGTTTCCGCCGCTGCTCGACCTGCTCGACGAGCTCGGCGCGGATGTCGTCGGTGTCGAGGTCGACGACCAGGGGCCCATCGTCGCCCAGGTCGCCGAGGCCCTGCGATTGCAGCCGGTTGCCGTCTTCCTTCAGCCGCGCGCGCACAACCCCACCGGCGTCACGACGACTCGTTTGCGGATGAAGGCATTGGCAGCCGAGATCGAGTCGACGGATGCTGTCGTGGTCGAAGACGACCACTCCGGCGACATTGCCACCGGAGCGCTCGTCAGCATCGGATCGTGGCTGCCTCATCGAACGGTGCACATCCGCAGCTACTCGAAGAGCCACGGACCCGATCTTCGACTCGCCGCAGTGGGCGGTGCCGGCGACGTGGTGACCTCGGTGGCCAACCGTCGGCTGCTGGGTCCCGGCTGGAGCAGTCGCATCCTGCAGGCCGTGCTGCTGGAGATGCTCGACGACGCCGAGACCATCCAGGCCGTCGCCAGAGCGCGAACCGAGTATGTCAAGCGGCGGCAACTCGTTGCCGCCGTGCTCGGCTCACGCAACGTCGCAGTCACCGGAACCGACGGCATCAATCTGTGGATGACCGTCGCCGACGAGCGTTCGGCCCTCCTCACGCTGGCCGCGAAGGGTATCGGCGCGGCACCCGGCGAGCCGTTCCAGGTTCGTCGCGACACTCCTCATCTGCGAGTGACCGTCGGCCTGATCGAGAACGATCACGAGCGAATCGGTCACCAACTCGCCGACGCCGCCGGTGGTTCGCGTTCACCGCGCGGGCATCGGTAGATGGGGCTCCGCAACTGGCTGTTCGGCGAGCGCGAACCGCGACCTCCGCGACCCGACCACGTGGTCGAAGTTGCCTGGCTACCGCTGTGGCAATGCCAACTGGCGTTGCACGATCTTTGGGAGAACGAGATCCCGGCGACCATGTCGGAGGACCACACGTCGATGTTGCGCTTCGCGGCCCGCGAGCCGATGGGTCGGATATTCGTGATGGAGATCCGCGCCAAAGCAGCACGCACCGCAATCGCCGCTTGTCTCGGCATTGAACCCCCGAAACAAGACCGCTGATCAATGAGTTGGCGTCAATAGGTGCCGGCCAGTTTGGTGTGATCCCAGCTGGCGATGTGATCGATCTCGAAGACCACCCCGAAGCGCTTGGCGGCCTGAGCCTCGAGAAATGGGAGGGCTGACTCACCAAGCGCCGACGGACCGTTGTACTTCACACCGACCGCCTTGCCGATCTCGAGGATCGCCTCGTAGTCGTCGACGATGACGCCGCGTCCACGCAACTCGACGCCCCGAAGTTGGTCGTATGTGTCGCCGCTCTCGACCAGGCCGGTCATCTTCGAATCGCGACGAAGGTTGACGATCTTCTGGCTCTTGCTGAACGTCCAGAACACCGCATTGCCGCCGACCATCGCAAACCACATCGCCACAAGATGAGGATGACCCGTTGGGCCGATCGTGGCGACGTTCAGCACGCGCTCAGACTCGAGGTAGACCTGCACTTCGTCGTCGGACATCACGATCTGCGAACGCTTGCTGGCCATGACGCGACAGTACTTGGGTCGTCACATGGCGCTGGAGCGCAGCAACTCGTACGACATCGGGCACTCGGCCGTCAGCACCGCGTCGCTCGTCGGCACCGCCCCGCGAGGGCCGACGAGCCAATGGGTGAGAGCGAGAGGGACATACTCGGCGAGCGCCTCCCACGGCACGCCCAGGTCGGCGGGTCGCTGCCCCATCGCCTCGAACAACGCGGACGGCAGGCATCGACCGCGGCCGACGACCGCCCAGACGGGCACCTCAGCGCA
>JANOJI010000589.1:0-38331 GCA_031408175.1 Ilumatobacteraceae bacterium | reverse complement strand
GTCGCGGATTGCCTGACTGGATTGAACCGCGATTGCCTCGTTCTCGGTGAGCATGGCGTGCGTGGCATCGGGGACAACGCGGTGGACGCTGTTCGTCGAGAGAGTGGCGAGTTCGTCCTGTGCCGCCATCCACCCGTCTTCAGCTTCCTTCTCCGCGGTCACGACGACGAGGGGTCGGTCGCCGAGGCTGGTCAGCGACGATGCTTGGGCCATGGCGGTACGCAGTTGGAAGAACTCGTCACGGACGCTGCGGCTGTGGCGCGGGGTCGACACGAATGCCCGCTCCTGGTCGCGAGCCAAGTCGGGCAGCTCGCCGTATGCGGTTTGGTACAAGACGCGGCCAACGCCGAGGCGAGACAACGACGGAAGCAGCGCGGAGGCCCGACGAAACATCTCATAGAACGCGGGCCACGAGGCGATCTTCGTGTACTGCTCGGGGTGCATCGAGTCGAGCAGCACGACGCCGGCAACCTGCTGCGGGTAGAGCTTGGCGAAGTTGAGGGTGTAGATGCCGCCGGCGGAGTGTCCGGCGAGCACGTAGGGTCCCGGCTCGCCGGCTCGCTCCAGCAATGTGTGGAGGTCGGTCGCTGTCTGAACGCCGTCCTGGGGAGCTGAGGCCGACTCGCTCCATCCACGACCAGCCCGGTCGTAGACGCACACCCTGGTGGTGGCGGCGACGTCGGGGGCGATCCAAGCCATGGCGGTCGACGGTTCGCCCAGGCCGGGTTCCAGCACGACGGTCGGGCTGCCCGTGCCGGCGCAGTCGATGTGGAGGCTGTGACCGCCGACGTCGATCAACCGGCCCGGAATCGGGTAGTTGTCCCTGTCTGTGGTCTCGCGGTAGGTCTCGTAGGCGCCGCCGAAGGCGGACAGCATCAGGGCTGCGAACACCGGGTACACCAGCCACACGCGTGTCCGGCTCCGTAGGGCCTGACGGGCGTGAACGATCATCCAGATCGTGAGCGCGACCACCACCGGCGGCCAGACCCATTCGAGCTGGCTCCCAGTCGGAGCGAAGACCAGGATGCCGGTGCCGGTCAACGCCATGAAGACAGCCGGCGCGATCGCCCAACGTTGAGGCTGGTTCGTCCACCGCTCGGACAGCAGGGCCAGCATCGCCCACGCCAGCGCGAATGTGATCAGCACCGACCCCGTGATGACATGCTCCTTTGCCCCGGCGAACGGGCCAGCGACCGACACGATTGCCGCCACGAGGCCGGAGACGAGCGATCCGGCAACGACTCGACCGATGTGGCCCTCATTGCCTGATGTCGGTTGACTCTGATTGTCTTGGACCGACTCGTTTCGCGTGTGCAACTCAAGTGTGCTCTTCATGGCATTGCTTCCCTTCGTAATGGTGTGGACTGCTGATCACTGTCGCTGTAAGGGGTGGGTGCGCGCATTGGGCGTGACCCCTCAGATCCGCGGAACGATCAGGCCGACGCGGTGGCTTCAGAGGTCAGGTGAGGATGGTGGTGGGAGGGCTCGCCAGCTGTCCCGTGGCCGGCAACGTGCGTCGAGTGGCGTGGGAGTTGTGTGAGAGCGACGAGTGCTGCGCAGAACGCGAGACCCGCGGCAATCCAGAGCGAGCTGCTCATGGAGTTCACGAATGCGTGCCGGGCGGCGGACGCGAGCTGCTCTCCTTGTGCTCCGAGCTGCCGGCTGGTGTGGATCGCAGCACCGACGTTGTTGGTGAGCATGCTGAGGTCAGTGTCGGTCAGGTTCGGGAAGCGGTCCAGTTCATCTCGCATCGATGACGCGTAGCTCGTAGCTGCGACGCTGCCGATGACCGCGACCCCGAGTGCGCCGCCGAACTCTCTGACAGTGTCGTTGACTGCGGAACCGACTCCGGCGCGGGCCGGTGGGAGGGTGGCCATGATCATCTCGGTCGCGGCGGGCATCGCCACGCCGGCGCCGAGGCCGAAGAGGAGGAGACCGACACCGGTCGGCAGGTACGAGCTGCCATCGACGAACGCAGCTTGCACTGCGACGCCGGCGGTGGCGACCAGGGTGCCGGCGGTGACGGCGATCCGTCCACCGTGCATGGCTGCGAGGTGGGCGCCTGCACCGGTGCCGAGCAGCATCCCGATCGCGGCTGGGACGAGTGCGAATCCGGCGGCCAGCGGGGTGTAGTCGAGGATGAACTGCAGGTATTGCGCCTGCACGAACACGGTGCCGGCCATGGCGAAGAACAGCAGCGTGAGAGCAATGCTGCCGGCTGAGAAGCCGCGGCTGCGGAACAGAGCGATATCGAGCATCGGGTCGTCCCGGCGCATCTCCCAGGCGACGAACACGATCCCGATTGCGGTTCCTGCGGCGAAGTTGACGAGTGACGCGGTCGAGGTCCAGCCGCGCTCGGGTGCCTGGATGATGGCGTACACCAGTGAGCTGATCGCGGCGATGGACAAGACCGCGCCGACCGGGTCGAGCCGTGTTGCGTGCGAATCGCGGGAGTCGGGCACCAGGTGCAGTGCACCGACGAAGGCAGCGAGGAGCAGGGGCACGTTGATCCAGAACACCGACGACCACGAGAAGCTGCGCATCAGGGCACCGCCCACGATCGGCCCGAGTGCGATCCCGGCACCGCTGGCCGCCGTCCACGCGGCGATGGCCTTGGCGCGTTCGCGGGGATCGCCGAAGACGTTGACGAGGATGGACAGAGTGGTCGGCATGATCATGGCACCGCCGACGCCCATCACGCAGCGGCCCACGATGAGCGCTGTCGTCGAGCCTGCCGTAGCGGCGACCACAGAGCCGGCCAGGAACGTGGCCAAGCCGGCCAGGAGTGCGTGTCGCCGACCGAAGCGGTCACCGATGCTTCCTGCGGTGAGCAGGAGACCGGCGAACACGATGGTGTACGAAGCGACGATCCATTGCAACTGGGCGGAGCTGGCGCCAAGATCGCCGACCAGTCGTGGCATCGCGACGTTGATGATGGTGTGGTCGATGGACGTGACGAGCAGGGCGAGCACGAGCACGCCGAGGATGCGCCAGCGATTGGGATGGCTGGCGTGAGTTTGGCTGAGGGACTGGGTGTTGGGACGACCGTGCATGATGACTCCTTGGGTTCGGTATCGGTGAGGTGTGTGTGTGTGTGTGTTGGTTGCTGGGATTTGCTACGGGAGCAGGCGGGTGATCTCTTGGATGACCACGTCGGGTCGGTCGAGCTGGATGCTGTGGCTCGTGTCCTCCACCGACACGAGTTGTGCC
Source organism: Ilumatobacteraceae bacterium (assembly GCA_031408175.1). Taxonomy (GTDB): domain Bacteria; phylum Actinomycetota; class Acidimicrobiia; order Acidimicrobiales; family Ilumatobacteraceae; genus JAENVT01. The sequence continues at coordinate 35,121 of JANOJI010000589.1, read as the reverse complement.
TCGGTCGACAGCCCGAGCCAGCGCTGTTGGCCCTGGTCCCACACGTCGGTCAGGCGTGCCAGCTCGCTGGCCCCGAGGCCGGGGAACTGACGGTCGACGGCCGTGATGACGGTCATCGGGAGCGAACCGAGTGTGACGATGCCGGAGACTTCGGCAAAGGACTCGAACGCGTCGAGATGCTCGGCGTTGCCGGTTGGGTCGGACAATCTCGTGCAAAAGGATCGGAGGGTGGTGGCCGTCTCGGTGCCGTCGTCTTGAACGGAGCACATAGCTGCCGGCCACGTGACGGGGGACGCGTCGATCAGGACGAGCGCGGCGACCTCGTCGGCAAACAGCGACGCGAAGGTGACCGCCTGGGCACCGCCGAAGGAGTGGCCGACGACCGTGTACGGTCCGGGCTCGCCGATCGCAGCGAGTAGCGCGTGAAGCGCGTTTGCCTGCATGGCGAAGGTCTGCGTGGAGGTGGGTGCGCCACTCGTCCCCGTTCCGAAGCGGTCGTAGGAGCACACGCGAGCGCTCTGCGACATGGCGGGCTCGATCGTGCCCCAGGCGTCGGCGCCGGCCTCGAAGCCGGCGATCAACAGCACCGTTGTGGCGCCTTGACCGGTGCAACGCACGTGAAGTCGCCCGCCCTCGACACCGACCAGTTCGTCGACGGTCGCAGTCGGTCGTGCTCCGGTCTCTGAGGAGGTGACGGCCGTCGTGGTGGTGGGGATGGTCGTGGTGGTCGTGGCGGGGACGGTGTCCACTGCGGTGGTCGACGTGTCAGAGCCGCATGCGGCGGCACTGATGAGGGCGGCGCCGAGGATGGCGACACCGAGCCGATGTCCTGGGATCTGCCGGCGGGTGGCCGAGTTCGTGTTGATGGTGTTCATGGATGCCACCATCGCCCTAAGGGGTGGCGGCTCGCATCGGCCACAGCCCCTCAGATCCTCGGAGACGGCACGAGCAGCCCGGGCCAGCGATACTGGGCGGCATCGTGCCGAACCACTCGCCGAGCAAGGACTTCATTGGACGTAGCGCGGAGCTGGACAGCTTCGAGCGTGCGATCGATGACGCACGCAAGGGGATGCCGTCAGTGCTGCTCGTCGGTGGTGAAGCGGGCATCGGCAAGACGACGATCGTCAGCGAAGGCGCGGCGCGAGCCGACGTCGCCCTCTACCTCGCCAGGTCCACGCACATTGGCGGCGACGTCATACCGCTGGCGCCGCTCGCCGACCTGCTCCGCCAGGTCCGCCGGGTGACGCCGAACCTGCTGACCAACACACCACAACTCGCGCCGCTCCACCAATGGTTCACGCCCGGGTCGGTCGCCTCGCCACGATCGGACACCCACGGAGGGCTGTTCGTCGCAGTGCTCGAGCTGATCACCTATCTCGCTGTAGACGATGCAGTGGTGGTGGTATTCGAAGACCTCCACTGGGCCGACGCGGTGTCGTGGGACCTGTTCGAGTTTCTCGCTCGCAACCTCATTGACGAACGGGTCGTGCTCGTCGGCACCTACCGAGCCAACGAGGTCATCGTCCACCCGTCGCAACGGCGCCGATTGGCGGAGCTGAGCCGACTCCCGGCGGCATATCGGATCCACCTGGAAGGGCTGGATCGCGACGAGGTTGCCGCGCGGGTTGCGGCATTGATCGGAAAGCCAGCAACCAGCAAGCTCGTCGATCAGGTGCTGGAGCGTGGTCAGGGAAATCCATTCTTCACCCGGGAACTCGTGGCCGCGCACCTGGCAGGCGAGACGATTCCGATGGTGTTGTCTGATCTGATCTCGGCAGAGATCGCCGGTCTCGACGATGATGCTCGCCAAGTGTTGGGCGCAGTCGCGGCGATCGGTCGCGAGACCAGCCACGAGTTCCTTGCCGCGATCGTCGCTCTGACCGACAGTGAGGTGGAAGCCGCGCTGCGGACCGTGATCGACGCACAATTGCTGGTGGTCGATAGCAACAGCAATGGGTACCGGTTCCGGCATCCGCTCCTCGGAGAAGTCGTCTACGCCGACCTCCTTCCCCCACAGCGAACGCGCCTGCATCGCCGAGTCGCCGAGACGCTGCAGCAACAGCCCGCTGACGCGTTGCGCCGAGCGGATCGGGCAGGCGAGCTCGCCTTTCACCTCGACCGATCGGGCGACAGCGAGGGGGCATTCTTCGCCCTGCTCGCCGCGGCCGATGCCGCTGAGACGGTCGCGCCGGGTGCCGCATTCGGTCATCTCGAGCGCGCGTTCGAGCTCTGGGACGCACTCGGGGATGTGGCAACGGGGATCAGCCGAGGTGACCGCATGTGGCAGGCCGCGGAGCTCGCCAGTTCCACTGTCGGCAACAAGCGAGCAGTCGAACTGGCACGCGCCGCGTTCGACATCGGGCCTCCTCCACTCGGGGCACCCTGGGGCCATGAGCGACTGGGCCGCTACCTCTGGTCGACCGGACAACTCGACGCGAGCCGACTCGAGTTCGAACGGGCAGCAGCATTGCTGTCGGGCGACGAGAGCGCACAGGCTGCTCCGGTGTTCGCGGGTTTGGGACAGGCGGAGCTCATGGCTGGTCACTACAGCTCGGCAGAGCGGTGGTGTGAGAAGGTCTTCGATCTCGTCCCCACGCCGGAAGCCGACCCTGGCGCCTGGGTGATGGCGCGCCGCGTCCTCGGCATCGTCCGTAGCACTCACGGCGATCCCGACGCAGCCGTGGACCTATGCCGGGAGTCGGTCGCCACTGCCGGCAGCGCCCAGACCCGCGCCTTGGCAACGCTCTACCTGTGCGTTGCGCTGGCCGACGCTGGCCACTACCAAGCGGCGATCAACACCGCCCTCGACGCGGTAGCGGACGGACAGCTCACCGGACTCGATCAGGGTTTTGGCGGCTACTTCGATGCTCTCGCCGCGGAGGCGCTCACTCGCGTCGGGCATTGGACAGAAGCGGCAACGGTTCTCTCCCGGCACCCGGTTGCCAACACACTCCCCGTCGGCCTCCTCCGGCTGGCTCGCACTGGGGCGATGCTCGCTGCCCGACGCGGCGAGAGAGAGCGGGCGCTCGACCTGCTCGCCGAAGCACACGCTCAACCCGTCGATGGATGGCATCAGTCTGTTCTCCACGCGACTGCGGCTGATGTCCACCTTGCTCTCGGGAACTGGACCGAGGCGGCTGACTCAGCCGAGCAGGGCTGGAACTCGACAGCGACGACGTCCGTGCTGTGGGCGGCGAGATTCGCGATGCTCAGTGTCGCGGCAACCGTCGAGAAAACTCTGGACCAGAGTGCCCGCCGCGAACACATCGATCTACCCGAGATCATCGCTCGGCTCCGCCAGCGAGTCGACGAGGCTCGATCGTTTGCTGAACGCTCCCCCAACAGTCCGCAGCGCGACACCGCTGCGCACCTCGCCCACGCCGCCGCCAGCCTCACCCGACTGACCGGGTCCGACGCCGACGCATGGGCCGACGCCGCGGCACGCTGGAATGAACTCGGCGATCGATGGTCGACCGCGGCAGCGTTGCTTCGCGAAGCGGAGGCAGCAGCGTCGATCGGAGCGGCCGATCGAGCAGCAACGTCACTCAGAGCAGCCCACTCGATCGCAATCGATCTCGGCGCCTCCTCGCTTCTGGCGGAGATCGACGCCGTGTCACGTCGGACGCGAGTCAGTATCGAGGTCCCCACACGTATCGCTCTCGACGAGACCTCTGCGCACAGACTCGGGCTCACGCCCCGCGAGGCAGAAGTGCTGACCTTGGTCGCCGCCGGCCGCACCAACCCGCAGATCGGCGCCGAGCTCTTCGTGTCCGACAAGACGGCGAGCGTCCACGTCTCGAACATCCTGCGCAAGCTCGGCGTGACCAGTCGCGTCGACGCCGCCGCAGTGGCTCAACGCCTCGGCATTGCCTGAGATCGGCTTTTTCTCCTCATCTGAGGGGCTGTGCCCCATGCGGGCTGAAGGGACTTAGGTCGACGATGAGTACATGGCCCCGACCCCCGAGAGCAATCTCACAGACCTTGTCGTTCGCGGCGCGCTTCCTTCTGGGCTGTCCGGTCGCCTCCTCGGCATCGGATCCGAGCCCGGCGTCGATGGCGGGGTGGTCCACTCAATCGATCTGGATGCGGGCCGTTGCATCTCATACCGGAACTGGCGGGTCGTCACCGACGCCGTCGCCAGCAACTTCATCCACTTCGGCGGCTCGATCCTGGCGCTCGGCGAGGGCACGGTGGCATACGAGTTGGCCTCCGATCTCGGCACACTTCGGCGAGTTGACCTGGCCGGTCAGCACCGCGGACTGTCCGCGTACCCGAAACGCGACCCAATCACCGGGGACCTTCACCTGCTCGCAGTTGCCGCCGATGGAGCTCAGGCGCACGTCATCGTGTCGTCCGGTGCTCTTACCCGGGCAAGCCGGCCCATCATCGGGGCACCGGGCCTGGTACGGGACCTAGCGCTCACCCGCGACCGTGTGGTGTTCGTGACCGATGGTTTCGTCGGTGTCGCGTCTCGCGAAGGTGACGCACACATCACCTGGGTCGGCACCGGAATCGACGCGCCCTGCCTCGTGCATGCCCATGATGCCGGCGACACCATCGTCGTCCACACCCTGACACCATCACTCGAGCGGTGGACGCTAGACATCGCATCGGCTGCCGTCCACCGCGGGGTGCTCGATCCGACACCGCGACGATTCGCCCGAACCAGTGATCGTCCGGTCGACGCGGCGCCGCGGTTCCTCTGGACCACCGGCGACGGGACAGCAGACAAGCACGATCTCGCCACCACGAGTTGCCTCCATCACATCTTTGAGCCGCATCGTCTGCCGGGTGATCTCGTGTTTGTCGCCGACACGGCACGACCGAGCGATGCAGATGGCGGCTGGCTCGTCGGGTTCGTCCAGCATGCGTCAAGGGACGAAACCGACATTGTCGTCCTTGACGCCGCCGACATCGCCCGCCCGGCCATCGCCACAGTCCGCATTCCACGACGCATCCCTCTCGGCCTCCGCAGCACGTGGATCCCCTCGTTGGAGTCCCCCTTGACACGAAGGCCTTGTGCATGACGTCCACGGACCTTACGGTCGAGAATCCGACAGGTCCGGCTCCGGATCACCGCTCCCACGCAGCGTCGTCGAGCATGAAGACAGGGTGCTTCGGCGCAATCGCCAGGAGTGCCTCATCGGTGGAGGTCGCACTCGTACCGTCGAAGAACACGCCGATTTCGGCCTTCCACCGCTTGAGGTAGAGGCGGCGAGCTCAGACATGGACAGGTCTTTCCACGCTGGTGGCGAGGGCACCCAGGAGGAGGGCGAGCTCGTTGCGCTGCGTCGGTGTGAGGGGGGCGAGGATCGACGCCTCGTTGGCGAGGTGGACAGCGATCAGTTCGTCGACCAGGCCGAGCCCATCTGTGGTCAGGGCGACGATTCGGCCGCGTCTGTCGAGGTCTGATGGACGGCGGGTGACGTAGCCCTGGCGCTCGAGGCGGTCGATGCGCTTGGTGGTCGCGCCCGTCGTGACCAGCATCGCCAGCGCCAACTCGCCGGGCTGGCCTCGTGCGGCGGGTCCTGGCGGCGCAGGGCGGCGAGCAGGTCGAAGTCGCCGTTGGCGATCCCGGCCGCGGCGAAGGGGCGCGGCTTCAACGACCATGCCTGGGGACCGGCGCGGGTGATGGCGGCCGTCACCGCCGCGCATGGCACGGACGCCGTCCGCCGCTTCTACGAGGCGTTCGGGCAGCGATTCCACGTCGAGCTTGGCACCAGCGACGACGTGAACCGCGACGCCGTCGCGGCCGAGGCGCTCGCTGATATCGGACTCCTTGCTCCCTGCATCGACGCCGCGACGGACCAGCGATGGGACGGCGAACTCCGTTCGCTGACCCGCGCCGCGCTCGTGGCGGTGGGCCTCGACGTCGGGGTACCCATCACCCTGATCGACGGCGTCGCGACATCCGGACCGGTGCTGTCGGAGATCCCCCGCGGTGACGCCGCCGTCGCGCTGTTCGACGCCACCCGCACGCTGGTCCGCCAGCCGGGCTTCGTCCGCCTTGAACGCCAGCGGATCGGCGCACTGCACGTCGCCTGATCAGCCAGCCTTGTTTCAGGGGCCTCGCCTGCCTGGTTGGCCGCGGGGTTGGCTGGTGCGGATGGTTCCGTCGGGGAAGGTGATGTCGAGGTTGGCGTTGGGTAATAGTTTGAGTTGGAGGTTGTGGCGGTGGACGTGGTGGTGGTGACGGTTACACAGCAACACCAGGTTTTCGAGTTCGGTCAGACCGAGGTGACGCCAGTAGTGGATGTGGTGGGCATCACACCATGAGACTGTGCGGTCACAGCCCGGAAATCGGCAGCCGCCATCGCGGGCGGCGACGGCACGGAACAGATCCTTTGGCACGGTGTGTGTCGCCCGCCCGTAACTCAAGATCGACTCACCAGCACGCTGTACACGGTGGATCACACAGTCGCACAACACCATGTCGGCCGTGGCGACACCGACCCAGGCGTGATCGGTGGTCCACGCCAACGGCGTCGACCCCAACGTGTCGGCCTCGACCATCAGTTCGACGTGCGGGCGTCGCCGCGGTGTGCCCACCCTGGTGTGGTTGGCGTTGAAGAACGCACAGACCTCAACCAGAGCATCAGCACTACGTCTCGAGTTGTCGCGGGTGTCGCGCTTGCCGTCCCAAGTCGAAGCGGTACGGATCGCCTGCTCGAACTGCACCGCCCCGTTCTCGTCGAGCACGAACCGGCCGACCAAACCATCCGCGGTGCGAGCCGTGCGCAACTCGTGTTCGGGTTCGACCGGTTCGCGAAGATCAACGATCGCTTCGGCACGTTGGCGCCACAACCCGGCGGCCTGCTCGGCGTCGGCGACCGCCAACGGGGCAATGATCGCCACGACCTCACCCTGTTGGCCGGCCATCACCGACTCGACAGCCGGTCGGGTGACCGTGCGCAACGCGTTGACCTGACCGGCCGACAACACACCATCACAAGCCGCCACGGCGACAGCCGGGAACTTGTCGAGAAACCGGCCACGATGCACCAACGCGGCGGCGTCGCGGTTGCTCATCCGACAGTGATGGCGCAACCAGGCAGTCATCGACACAGACCCATCAACAGCCCAGTCGCCACATGATTCGAGCCGCCGGGCGGCGAGCGCCAGGCGGGCCGCATCGCGTTCGTGAGCGGCCCAGGCGTCGATGAATTCGCCAGACGACACGACGATCTCGTCGAGCACCGATCCATCGCTTCCCATACCTGTGATCGTACACCAGTTCGATCACTCGACCCACCGGCAAACCCATATTCCATATAGCTTCCAGCGATACGAACCGGCCCGACATCACCCCAACAGATGGCTTTGCGCCGACCAACACGGCACGCCGCCCAGCGCGGACATGCATGCTGCACCAGTTGCAGTACTCATCTATCACCAGGTTCGCGCCCGGTGCCTACGGCGTGATGACAACCTTGCCGACAACAGTTCTGTCCATCATCGCCCGCAGGGCCTCCCCGGCGCCGTCGAGCGGATACCGGCTGGACACGTACGGCCGCAGCGTGCCGGACGCAACCCAGTCGATCAGCTGGTCACTGATCTCCGCGCCGCGCGCCGGTTCACGAGCCGTCATGGCGCCATAGAAGACGCCGACGATCTGGCAGCTCTTCAACAGGACGAGGTTGAGCGGGATGGAAGGTATCCCGCCGGGGAACCCGACGACGAGGAACCGTCCTTCCCATCCGATCGCTCGGAGCGCCTGTTCGGCCTTGTCGCCTCCGACGCAGTCGTACACGACGTCGACGCCTTTGCCGTCCGTCAGCTGCTTTGCCCGGTCCTTGAGGTTCTCGGTCGAGTAGTTGATCGTGTCATCGGCACCGCGCTGACGGCACACGTCGAGCTTCTCGTCGGTGGAGGCCGCCGCGATCACTCGAGCGCCCATGAGCTTGCCGATCTCTATGGCCGACAGGCCAACGGATCCCGCGGCACCGAGGACCAGCAGTGTCTCGCCTTCGCGCAGGGCGGCGCGATGCTGCAACCCGTACAAGGTCGTTCCGTAGGCGTAGTTGAGCCCGGCAGCCGCCGCGAAGTCCACCGAATCGGGCAGCCGTCGCGCGCTGGCGGCGGAGATCGCACACAACTCTGCATAGCCGCCGGTCGCACCGAGCGCGCCCACCACGCGGTCACCGACGGACCAGCCGCCGACACGCTCGCCGACTCCGATCACGACACCGGTGACTTCGCCACCGGGGATGTACGGGGGCGACGCCTTGTATTGATACTTGTCCTCGAGCATCAACATGTCGGGGTAGACGACCGCTGCGGCCGCCACCTCGACGAGCAGTTGATCGGGCCCAACCGTGGGATCGTCCACCGACTCGACAACCAGATCCTCCGGCGGACCGAACGCCTTGCACACGACTGCCCTCATGACGCAACTCTACGCAGCGACCTGAGTCGGACGGTTGCGTCGGTGCGTCCCAATCGTCGAAGGGCGAAAGGGACCGCGACTAGCCTGGCCGACATCGCCGGCGGCATTGTCCGGGAGGCAGACCATGAGTGGTGACTACGAGCCGATCGTCTAGGCTTCTCCCGAGAGCGAGGCGACGGAGATGCCCAACGATCCGGAGGGGGATGATCCCGGTCGTCTTTACGACCTACACGCCGGGTGACGACGACGCCTTTGCGGGTTTCGCTGTCAGCGACAACGTCCCTGACTGAACCGGCGATGTGTCGGAGTCGGGCGTTATCTTGCGCGCCTACAACACCTACCTCGACGTGTCGATCGACAACGGGCAGATATTCAAGCGATACGGCCCGAGAACCATCTTCACGACCGCACTCGGCGGTGGGATCAGCGGTGACCAGGTCATCCTGTTCGTTCCCAAGGTCGATCGCTTCGTGTGGTTCATGCAGCATTCCAAGGCAGCGTCGGGCGAGGGGGCCTTTCGCATCGCAGTCGCCAAGTTCGACCAAGCCCCCGGCGGTTGGCCAATTGGTGCTGCGCATCCCGATCAGCGACCTCACGACGACTTTTATCAACTGGGCGTATACGAAGATCACGGACGTTCCGGGAAACGCTCGAGGTCAAGTTTGCCCACGGTTCGGGTGACCGAGCCCTGTGGGCTGGACACACGGACACCAGCGTCTTGCGGGTCTGACAATGGGAGGATTCATCGGCCGCCGGTCCAGGAGCCACGACGTCCACGTGGCCACGTGGCCACGTGGGCCAACAGGACGGCCACCTTCAAGTCGACGGCGCCCGACGGAACGACCGACTGGCTCGCCAACCTGTCCGCGTCGATTCGAGACAAGGTCATCGGTGCGGCGCGCAGCGGCAACTTCGTGTAGCTGGCGTGGACCTCTGGCAAAGGAGACGACGGAACCGGTGGGTTCTCGTTCCCGCACCCCCACGTGCGCGTTGCGCAGATCGACATCACCAACTGGACCCTCAAGAGCGAGATGCAGGTGTGGAACTCAGCCCACGCGTTCGCCTACCCCGTGCTCGGTGCGAACGCTCGCGGAGAGATCGCCATTGGTACCGGGTTCGGCGGGCCGCCGATGAACCCAGACAGCGCGTTCGCGATCATGGGTGATTCGTCGTGTGGTTCGTGAACGGCTCAGACCGCGCGCTCGGCCGTTGGGGTGATTATCCGGCGATCCGTCGTACGCACGAGACGAAGCGGTCGTTCGGCTCGTCACGACACGGGTAGGCCGAGGCCTCGGGCGATGACGATCCGCTGGATCTCGCTGCTGCCTTCGCCTATTTCGAGGATCTTGGCGTCGCGGTAGAATCGAGCGATCGGATTCTCTTCGATGAACCCGCTGCCTCCGAACACTTGCGTAGCCACACGAGTTGCGGTGACGGCCGCTTCGGTGGAGTACAGCTTGGCGATGGCGGCGGCGTGCGTGAAGGGCCGACCCTGATCCTTCATCCAAGCTGCCTTGTACGTCAGGTTGGCCGCGTTCTCGACCGCCACCTCAAGATCAGCGAGGGCGAAGGCGATTCCCTGGTTGCGGCCGATCGGACCGCCGAAGGCGTTGCGCTCCTTGGCGTACGCGAGGGCTGATTCAAGGCAGGCGCGTGCGCATCCGAGAGCCAACGCGGATATGGCTATGCGGCCGTCGTCGAGGATCGAGAGAAAGTTGCGGAAGCCGGACCCCGGCGCACCGAGTAGGTGATGCACTGGCACGGTGCAGTTGTCGAGAACCAGGCCGTGCGTGTCGCTGGCGTGCCAGCCCAGCTTGCGGTAGGGGGCTTCGACCGTGAGGCCGGGAGTTCCCGCGTCGACGACGAAGGTCGATATACCGTCGTCGGTTCGCGCCGTCACCGTGATGATCGAGGTGATCGGGGTGCCCGAGTTGGTGATGAAGGACTTCGTGCCGTCGATGATCCATGTGTCACCCACACGCGCGGCGCGTGTGCGCGTGGCGCCGGCATCGCTGCCAGCGTCGGGTTCAGTGAGACCGAATGCGCCGAGCGCGCGGCCGGCGACGAGGTCGGGCAGCCATCGCTGCTTTTGATCCTCGGTGCCGAACCGGAAGATCGGATTGGCGCCGAGGCCGACGCCGGCCGACAGCGTGATGCCCATCGATTGGTCGACTCTGCCGATCTCTTCGATCGCGATGCAGAGCGAGGCGAAGTCGCCGTCACCCCCACCCCACTCGGCCGGGAACACCAGGCCGAACAAGCCGAGGTCGCCCATCGCCTTCACCGTCTCCAGGGGAAAGGTGTGTTCCTCGTCCCATTGCGCGGCGTGAGGAGCGATCTCGCTCTCGGCGAAATCTCGTACGACCTTACGGAATGCTTCGTGTTCAGGAGACAGGTCGAAATCCATCATCCTCCTCTTCGATTTTGGTTGGCTCGACGACGGCCAAGAGTTGATTGAGAGCAACGCGATCGCCGACGTGCACGAGCACCTCGCCGACGAACCCGTCGGTGCCTGCTCGCAACGTGTGTTCCATCTTCATCGCCTCGACGACGACCACCGGCTGGCCGACTGTGACGGACTCGCCAGGGACTACAAGCACTGCAATGATCGTGCCGGGCATCGGGCTGGCGATCGCTGCGCCGTGGTCGACCTGCGTGTGTCCCACTGCGGACGGTTCGCTCGCGGTGAAACTCCACGCGTCACCTTCCGAACCGATCCATGTGGTGGGACCACTTTTGGCAATTCGGAAATGTGTGGTCTCATCGCCGAACTCGATCTGGCCGCCGCCATCGTGCAGCCTCGCTGTGATTGCCACGATCGAGCCATCCGCAGCTTCGACCTCGAAGTTGTTGGGCGTGCTCGTTGCACGGAGCCGAACGGTCAGTTGCTCTCCGTCTGCGGTGACGGCGCGCCATGTCAGCCATGCCGGCTGGCCCATGCGCCAACCACCGAGATCGTTCCATGGTGGTGAGGCCGGCCGCCCCGAGTGCATACTCGAGGTCTGGCACACGGCGGCGACCGCGACGATGTGCGAGGGCGTGGATCGCGGGGGTGCCTGTTCGGCAATCCGTTCGACGAGCGAGGTGTCCATCTCTGCGTCGGCCACGGCCGCGTCGGCGAGAACGAGCCGCAGAAACGCAATGTTGGTCGTCACCCCCAGCACCGAGGTGGACGCAAGAGCCCGGTCGAGGGTTCGCCGCGCGGTCGCTCGGTCCGACCCCCACGCGATCACTTTGGACAGCATCGGGTCGTAGTTGGAGCCGATCTCCGAACCGACGGCCAACGAAGAGTCGACCCGGACATTCGCCATGTTGATCGGTTCATCCAACGCGACAACTATCCCACCGGTCGGCAGAAATCCGCGGGGCACATCCTCCGCGTACACACGAGCCTCGATCGCGTGGCCTCGACGCTTCAGGTCGGCCTGTGTGAAGGGAAGTGCTTCGCCTGCTGCAACGCGGAGTTGCAGCTCGACGAGGTCGAGTCCCCAGACCATCTCGGTGACGGGATGTTCGACCTGCAGCCGCGTGTTCATCTCCATGAAGAACGCCTCGTCGGGACGGTCGCCCGAGACGATGAATTCGACGGTTCCGGCATTGACATAACCGCATGCCTGCGCTGCCGCGACTGCTTGAGCCGAGATCGCATCTCGCTGCTCCTCGGACAGGAAGGGAGAGGGCGCCTCCTCGATGACCTTCTGATGACGTCGTTGCAGGCTGCACTCTCGCTCGCCGAGGTGGACGATGTTGCCGTGAGCGTCGGCGAGCACCTGAACTTCGATGTGCCGCGGGCGTTCGATCAGCCGCTCGACGAGCAGCGTGCTGTCGCCGAACGCACCCAGTGCCTCGCGCTTTGCGGCTGCGATCTCGGCAGCGAGGTCGTCGTCTGCCGTGACCACGCGCATGCCCTTGCCACCTCCGCCGGCCGACGGTTTGACGAGCATGGGGAACCCGATGCTGCGCGCCTGCTCGGCCAACTCCGCGTCCTCCAACCCGGCCCCGGATACTCCAGGGACCACCCGCACGCCGCGAGCCTCCACTGTCGCCTTCGCACGGATCTTGTCGCCCATCGCGTCGATGGCCGCGGCTGGCGGGCCCACGAAAACGATCCCGGCGTCGGCGCAGGCCGCGGCAAGTGCGCTGTTCTCGGCCAGGAATCCGTAGCCGGGATGCAACGCCTGCGCGCCCGTGGCGAGGGCGGCGGCGATGATCCGCTCGACCGAGAGATAGCTCTGCGCCGCAGGGGCAGGCCCGAGACGCCTCGCAACATCGGCGTCCGTGACGTGCCGCGCGTTGACGTCGACGTCGCTGTACACAGCGACGGAGCGGATGCCCATCGACCGCAACGTGCGGATGATGCGGACCGCGATCTCTCCCCGATTGGCGACGAGCACAGTGTCGAACATCGTGGTCCCGCTCACATTCTGAACACGCCGTAGCCGACGGAATCCAGAGGGGCTCCGCCGACGATACCGAGTGCGAGACCCAGCACCATTCGTGTCTGACCGGGTTCGATGATTCCGTCGTCCCACAGCCGCGCTGTCGAGAAGTAGGGATGGCCCTCGCGTTCGTACTGCTCACGAATCGGTCGGCGGAACTCCTCCTCGTCGGTCGCGCTCCACTCCTCACCTCTCGTCTCGAGTTGCTCGCGTCGCACTGTGGCCAGCACGGAGGCGGCCTGCTCTCCCCCCATCACCGAGATGCGCGCATTCGGCCACATCCACAGAAATCGTGGCGAATAGGCCCGGCCGCACATGCTGTAGTTGCCCGCCCCGTAGGAACCTCCGATGACCACCGTGAGCTTGGGCACACGGGCGGTGGCGACAGCGTTGACCATCTTCGCGCCGTGCTTGGCGATCCCGCCCGCCTCGTACTCCCGACCGACCATGAAACCCGTGATGTTCTGCAGGAACAACAGCGGAATCTTGCGCTGGTCGCACAGTTCGATGAAGTGTGCGCCCTTCACCGCAGATTCGGAGAACAGCACCCCGTTGTTGGCGATGACACCCACGGGATGACCCCAGATGTGAGCAAAGCCGGTGACCAACGTCGCGCCATAGCGCTGTTTGAACTCGCCAAACTTGCTCCCGTCGACGATTCGGGCGATCACCTCGCGCACGTCGTATGGCGTGCGGTCGTCAGCAGGGATCACACCGTGCAGCTGCTCCGGGTCCACGGCGGGATCCTCGGGCTCGAGCACCTCCCACGCTGGCGGATACGCCAGAGGGAGCGTCGACACGATCGAGCGCACGATCCGAAGCGCGTGTTGGTCGTCGTCGGCAAGATGATCGGTGACGCCCGAGACAGTCGAATGCATCTCTCCGCCGCCGAGCTCTTCGGCCGTCACGATCTCACCGGTAGCCGCCTTCACCAGCGGCGGTCCACCCAGGAAGATCGTGCCCTGATCGCGAACGATCACTGCTTCGTCGCTCATCGCCGGGACGTACGCTCCACCCGCCGTGCACGAACCCATCACGGCGGCGATCTGGGCAATCGCCTGTTTCGAGAGCTGTGCCTGATTGAAGAAGATCCGACCGAAGTGGTCACGGTCGGGGAACACTTGGTGCTGCTCCGGCAGAAACGCACCCCCGGAGTCAACGAGGTAGATGCACGGCAACCGGTTCTCGAGAGCGATCTCCTGAGCCCGAAGATGCTTCTTGACGGTGATCGGATGGTAGGTGCCGCCCTTGACCGTCGCGTCGTTGACCACGACCATGCACGGCTGGCCGGCAACGCGGCCGATGCCGGTGATGATGCCTGCGCCGGGCACCTCGCCTCCGTACATGCCGTGTGCCGCCATGGGCGACAGCTCGAGAAACGGTGATCCCGGATCGAGCAGCGCGTCCACTCTGTCGCGCGGTAGCAACTTGCCGCGCGCAACGTGTCGCTCCCTCGACGGCGCCGGGCCGCCCAACCGAACCGCAGTCAGCTCGGCGCGCAGATCAGCCACCAACGCATCGAACGCCTCAGTGTTCTGTCGGAAGCGATCATCGGTCCTGTCGATGCGGCTCGACAGGACGGGAACCGCCATCAGCTAGCGCTTCTTCCGCTCCGAGTTGCTCTAGGCACGATTAAGAAACCTAGCCGAGGTTAAGGTGCGGGTAAAGCGTCGAGGGCAGCAATCTGAACGGAGGAACCATGAGCGGATCGAGCACAGACGTCGTCATCCGCGACTGTGGTCCACGCGACGGTCTACAGGGTGAGAACCCGCTCGATGTCGATGTTCGGCTGCGTCTCGCACGCGATCTCGCCGCTGCCGGCGTTCGCGACATCGAGGCTGCAGCATTCGTTTCTCCTCGGGCCGTGCCCTCCATGACAGGCGCCGCCGAGATCGTCGCCCAGCTGCCCGACGACGGCACCCACTGGTGGGTGCTGGTGCCGAATCGTCGCGGCGCCGAGATAGCCGTTGCTGCCGGAGCATCGCGACTCACGGTCACTGTCTCGGCGTCCCCGATGTACAGCGAGAAGAACGTCCACATGTCCATCGACCAATCGCTGGCTCAAGTCGCCGAGATCCGGACCGTGGCGTCGACGGCGACGATCGACGCCGTGGTGTCGTGCTCATTCGGGTCTTCGTTCGGTGATCGGGTGACCGTCGCGGATGTTGTCGGCGTTTGCACTCGGCTGCGCGAGCTCGGTACCGACCAGATCACGCTGGCCGACACGACGGGCACGGCAACACCGCGCCGAATCCAGTCGGTGCTCGCCGAGACCGGTACCGATGTCGGTCTTCACTTGCACGACACTCGCGCGACTGCGCTGACCAACGCCTTCGCTGCGTTTCAGTTCGGCGTGCGCCGGTTCGACACCGGTATCGGCGGTATCGGCGGGTCACCATTTGCTCCGGGTGCGGGCGGCAATCTCGCGACCGAGGACCTCGTGCTGCTGCTCGAAGACGTCGGAGTGCTCACTGGTATCGATCTTGCCGCATTGATCGATGTCAGCCGCGGGCTCGGCAAAATTCTCGGCCGAGAGTTGCCAAGTCGAGTCGCCCGTGCAGGCCCGCTGCCGGAGTTCGCGGAATGATCGAGACATGGAGCGCGCGCCCCAACCGGCCGCGTCTGTCGCGGCGAGACGAGTTGTTGTCTGTCGCCGCCGACCTGTTCGCAGAGCGCGGGTTCGCGAAGGTGACCGTCGACGACATCGGAAGCGCAGTCGGCCTCTCGGGCCCGGCGTTGTACCACCACTTCGACGGCAAGGAGAGCCTGCTCGGGGAGATGCTCGTACGAATCAGCGAATCGCTGCTGACGAAGGCGACCGTCATCGTCGACAGCGTCTCGCCCCACGACGCGCTCGAGCCCATCATCGCGATGCACGTCGACTTCGCGGTCGACAACCGGTCGCTGATCACTGTTCATTTTCGTGACCTGGTCCAGGCTCGAAAGGGTGACCAGCGGCGAGTCAAGGACTTGCAAGGCGCGTACGTCGAAATCTGGGTCGACATCGTTGCTGCCCAACACGCCACGGCGCTCGACGCCAAGGAAGTGCGCGCTGCCGTGCATGCGGTACTCGGGCTCATCAACTCCACCCCGTTCAGCGGTCGCCTCCGTCGAGACGCACATGTGGCGCTGCTGCGAACAATGGCGTCCGGAGCCATCGCCGGCTTCGTCGCTGAACAAACGACGAGCTGACCAGGCGAGTGTTTCTGGCCCATCCGAGTGCCTGCTGCCCACCCGGGGTGGACGGAAACACTCGGATAGGTGGCTCAGCCCCAGTCGGGGACGAAGATGTTGTGGGGCTCGAGCGGGGGTTTGCCCGCGTGCCGGCGCACCTCGAGCGCGCCGAGTTGATTGCGGTGGACCTCGTCCGGCCCATCAGCGAGGCGCAGCAGTCGCGCTGTCGCGTATGCCGCGGCAAGGCCGAAATCGTTGTTCGTACCGGCTGCTCCGAAGGCTTGGATGGCCCAGTCGATGACTTTGCATGCCATGTTGGGCGCGGCGATCTTGATCATCGCGATCTCGCGACGGGCCTCTCGATTGCCAACCGTGTCCATCAGGTGGGCGGTCTTCAACGTCAGCAGTCTGGTCTGCTCGATGGCGATGCGCGACTCGGCGATTCGTTCCAACGTCACCGTCTGTTCAGAGACCGGCCGACCGAAGGTAACGCGTTGCGCGGTTCGTCGACACATCATCTCGAGGGCTCGTTCGGCGAGTCCGATCAGTCGCATGCAGTGATGGATCCGCCCCGGCCCCAGGCGGCCCTGCGCGATCTCGAAGCCTCGTCCATCGCCGAGCAACATGTTCGACGCCGGGACGCGAACCTCGTCGAACTCGACTTCCGACGCTCGGTCGGGCATGCCGTAGAAGTTGAAGACCGGCAGCGGCCGGATGACAGTGACCCCTGGCGTGTCCTTCGGGACCAGGATCATGGATTGTTGACGATGTCGATCCGGGTTGGTCGGATCAGACTTTCCCATGAAGATGATGATCGTGCACCTGGGGTCGGTCGCGTTGGTGGTGTACCACTTGCGCCCGCTGATCACGTAGTCGTCGCCGTCACGCGTGATGGAGCTCTCGATGTTCGTAGCGTCGCTCGACGCGACGGCGGGCTCGGTCATCGCGAAGGCCGAGCGGATCTCGCCGGCCAGGAGTGGACGCAGCCATTGCTGCTGTTGTTCAGGAGTGCCGTAACGCGCCAGCACCTCCATGTTGCCGGTGTCGGGTGCCGAGCAATTGAAGACTTCCGGGGCGAGGTGCGATCTCCCCATCACCTCACACAGCGGCGCATACTCCAGGTTGCTCAATCCGGCACCCAGCTCGCTTTCCGGAAGGAAGAGGTTCCACAGGCCAGCCGCGCGAGCCAGTGGCTTCAACTCCTCGACCACAGGCCAGACCGCCCACGGACCGAGCTCCATCGACTCGCGAAAGAAGCGTGCCTCGTTCGGATAGACGTGCTCGTCCATGAACAACTCGAGCCGCTCGACGAGCTCGACGGTGGATGCGGAGTGATCGAAGTTCATGGGTCCGCCGAGAAACGTAGGACAAATGAGGGGGGCAAGCGAACGCCCGCGGAAAACAATTACGCCAATCAAGTAGAAAACATTGGATGTTTGTGCTGAAATGACCGTCACATGCGACTGGGGTGGTCGCAGCTCACACACCTGCGAACTCGTTCGTGGTGTCTACATGGGGGGAAGTATGAAAACTCACAGCTCATATCCGCAGCAAACGGTCAACCGCCGAGTACGTCGCTCCGCGGCTGGCCTCCTGGCCGCGTGCGCGTTGTTCGTCGCCGCATGCGGCAGCGATGACAAAGACTCGAGCGATTCCGCTGCTCCGGCCGACACCGCTGCCCCGACCGACTCGGCTGCAGCGCCGACCGGCGATCCGCTCAAGGTGATGACGGTCACGACGCTGAACGCTGCGGGACCGACGTATCAGAACATCGCGAACACCGCGGAGGCTTACGAGAAGTACATCAACGCCCGCGGCGGTATCGCCGGCCGACCGCTCGACGTCACGGTGTGTGACGAGCAGTTCGACCCGGCGGTCGCGACAACATGCGCCCGACAGGCCGTCGAGGAAAAGATGGTTTCGGTGGTGGGTTCATTCACCTTCTTCGCCGAGAGCATCGTTCCGGTGATCGCCGAGTCCAAGATCACGTGGTTCGGGCCGTGCTGCCCGATCACACCCTCGGAGCTTACCAGCCCCGACTCGTTCCCCATTGGTAATCAGCCGATGTACGCAGTTGGTGCCGTGTCTCAAGCCGTGAAGGATGGATGCAAGGCGATCAACGCGGTGATCATCGACGGTGCCCAGATCTTCATCCCGCCCATGGAGAACGCGATGAAGGCGCTGGGATTGACATTCGGTGAAGTGGTCATCCTGCCGCCGACCTCGCAGGACTATTCGGCCGAGGTCGCCCAGGCCTCCGGTGGAGGTGCCGACTGCGTGATCGGCGTCATCTCAGAGACGCCGTACACGACATGGAACACCGCTTGGAAGCAGTCGGGTACGACCGCCCGCCAGTACGGACCCCAGGGCAACCTCAATGAGGTATCGGCCAAGGGTTCCGAGGAAGCGACCGACGGCGACATCATCGCCGGCATGTACCCCGACATCTCCACGGAGCCATGGGCGGAGTACCGCACGGCCCTCGACGAGGCCGGGCTCGACACCACCGAACTCGACTACAACAGCCTCGGTGGCATGGGCACCTGGGCGGCATTCGTCGCATTCACCCAGATCGCTGAGACGATCAGTGGTGACATCGATGCTGCATCCTTCTTCGACGCAGCAACAAAGACGTCGAAGCTCGATCTGAACGGCATGGTTCCCGTACTCGACTTCACCAAGGAATGGACCGACGGGCTGGAGGGATACCAGCGACTGTTCAACCGCAGCGTGGTGTTCAGCAAGCTCGAGCAGGGCAAGGTCGTGCCGCTGACGACAGATTTCGAAGACGTCAGCGACCTGGCAACAGGAAAGGCCCCCGGCTGAGAACAACTCCGAGCGGCGGCTCGGCTCACGGGACCCTTCGGGGTCACCGCGAGTCGAGCCATCTCGGTACATGTGCCTGGGGATGTCATGACCAAGGTGTTCGTGCATGGGAACCCGGAGACCACGTTCGTGTGGTCCGAGCTGGTCTCCGAGCTCGAGCGACATGGCGTCGACGACATCGTCCTGCTGTCGCCGCCCGGGTTCGGCGCCCTTGTTCCCGAAGGGTTCGGCGGAACCAGACTGGACCACCGCGACTGGCTCATCGACCAGATCGAGTCGCTCGACGGCCCCGTCGACCTGGTCGGACACGACTGGGGAGCAGGTCACGTGTACGCCGTCGCCGCAGCGCGTCCAGATCTACTGCGCTCGTGGGCCGCTGACTGTGCCGGTCTCGTTCACCCGGGCTACCAGTGGCATCGCGCCGCCCAGATCTGGCAAACAGCGGACGAAGGCGAGCAGTCGATCGCCGCGATGATCGCACTCGACGGTCGTCAGATCGAAGCGGCATTCCGGATACCGGCGACGTTGGCGGCCAACATCGCCGACCACCTCGACGCCGAGATGGGCCAGGCCATCCTGAAGGTGTACCGCTCGGCAATACAGCCGGAAATGCGTGAGCTCGGTGACCAGCTCGCCGCAGCCGATCGACGACCGTCGCTTCTGCTCAACGCGACTGCCGATCCATACGTTCCACCGGACATGGTGTTCGATGTGGCCGAGCGCATCGGTGCGGAGATCCTGACGCTCGAGGGTCTGGGGCACTGGTGGATGTTCGAGAACCCTCGGCTCGTCGGCGAGGGTCTCGTCGCCTTTTGGTCCGAGCATGCCGTCACTCGTTGATTAGGTGCGCGACTCGACGAGCAGCTGTTCGAGCCTTGCGATGGATTCGGCCGTCACCCGAGCGTGCTCGGTGAGCCACGCGAACATCCCGCCGTACGTTCGCTCGACATCGTCGAGGAAGTCGCTCATGAATTTCGGGTCGACATCCATCGTGCCGGGAGGAAACCGGAGCACGACGTCGGCGTACGCCGGCCGCCGCAGAAGATAGGCAATGATGTCACCGAGGGCAGGCTCGGTGTCCATGAAGTCTGCGATCACGGCATCGCGCGTTACGCCGACGGCTGACAACAAGATGGCGGCGACAACCCCGGTCCGATCCTTGCCGGCCGCGCAATGAAACACGGCGGGCGTCGCACCAGATGTGAGTTCAGCAACGATCTCGCTGATCGACGGGGCCGACATCTCCAGGTACATCCCGTAGATGCGCGGCATGTCGACGCGCCCGTCGGCACCCATCGGGCGCTCGAGGCTGGTGGTTGGTCCTCCTCGAGAGATGGGCAGGTTGATGTACCGAACCGGCGTGTCGAGCAACGATGGGGCGGTCTCGCGATCGTCGGCCGAGCGCAGATCGATGACCGTTCGAAGGCCGATGTCGTCGATCAGGAGACGGACATCTCGCGAGCTGAGCTCCTCGAACGCGCTGCTGCGGAACAGGACGCCATGCCTGGTGACCCGACCGTCAACGGTTGGCAGACCGCCGAGGTCGCGAAAGTTCGGTGTTCCCTCGAGTCGCGGCGCCGACATTTCAGCCGGCTGCCATGGGCAGTTGCTCGGCGTCCGCATCGATCGGCTGCGCCCGAAGACGCTCCAACCAGCTTCTGCGCGCGTCGACCTGGATCAACGCAATGGATCGCGCCATCTCGGAGTCTCGGCGTTCGAGCGCGTCGAGGATGAGCTTCTGGTGAGCGATCGCGACCTCGCGCATCGCCGGATCCGAGTTCAGCCACGCCCGGCGAACGTGCTCGCCCTCGATCTGGAGAGTGTGCAGGATCGAACTGAGCCACTCGTTCCCCGTTGCGTCGGCCACGATGCCTTGGAACTCTCGGTGCAGCTCGGCGATCCTCTCGGAGTCGACGGCAACCTCGAGCTCGTCGATGATCGAGCGCATCGCCTTGAGCTGCCCCATCGTGACGCGCTGGGCCGCGAGTCCCGCAGCGGGTGGGAACAGCAACCGACGCACCTCGAGAACCTCGTCGAGGCCACGGGCCTGAACCAGCTCGAGCGCGAAGACCATCCCCGAAAGCAGGTCGCTGGGCTGGAGGCTCCTGACATACGTGCCGTCGCCGCGACGGACATCCAACACCTTGATCTGGGCGAGCGCTCGCACCGCCTCACGGAGCGAACCTCGTGAGAGACCAAGTTGTTCCGCCAGCTCCTGCTCCGGCGGAAGCCGGTCGCCGGGTTCGAGCCTGCCGTCGACGATCATCGCCCGGATGCTTTCGATTGCCTGTGTCGTCACGCTCATGGCGAGACCTCCAATGTTTGGAATCGTCGAGGGCGTTGAATCCGGGTCGCAGAGCCGCGGATTCACGTCGTGGTGAGCACAATACAGGCCGAGAGAAGCCCGAGACATAGGATGAATGTCCGGTGAGGAGTGACCTGGACGCGATCAAGGCAATCGTCGATGCCTTCGAACGCTCCGATTGGACCGAGATCGACGTGAGCTTCGGCTCACTTCGCATCCACCTCTCGACGCATCCGCAGACCGTTGCCGGCTCTGCACCCGCGATCCCCACCGCGCGGTTCGCCTCGAGAGCAGGCATCGACCCAGGCGACGATCCGACCGCCGCCGAGTCCGCCGATTCGGGGCCCATCGAGACTGCCCTCATTCCGGCCGGCTCACACGCCGTCATCTCATCATCGCCAGGAATCTTCTGGCGGGCGCCCCACCCGGGCGCACCACCCTTCGCCGACCTGGGCGACGATGTCGAGCCCGGCAGCACCCTGTGCATCGTCGAAGTGATGAAGCTCATGTACCACGTCAGTTCGAGCATCGCCGGAACCGTGGTCGGGGTGTTCGTCGACAACGGAATGCACGTCGATCGAGGGGACACGTTGTTCGCCATTCAGCCGTCTGCATCGCCATGACAGCGGTTGCCCAAATGTCGACGCTGCGACGCGTACTCGTCGCAAACCGCGGGGAGATCGCGGTGCGGATCGTCCGCGCATGTCGCGATGAGGGCGTCGAGGTCGTCGTCGCTGTCAGCGACGCGGATCAAGATTCGCTCGCGGCTCGGCTGGCAGACGGCATCGTTCACATCGGCCCACCCAATGCGACGCAGAGCTACCTCCGGGTCGGACAGATCGTATGCGCCGCGCTGCTCGCGCGGTGCGATGCCGTGCACCCGGGTTATGGCTTCTTGTCCGAGCAGCCGGCGCTCGCCGAGGCGTGTGCCGCCAACGGTCTGGTCTTCGTCGGGCCAGGTGCCGAAGTCGTCCGCCGTGGCGGCGACAAGGTGGCGGCGCGGGCTGCGGCGCGTCGTGCAGGCGTGCCGGTCGGTGCCGGCTCCGACACGGTCGAGACCGTCGACGCGGCGATTGCGATCGCCGCGGACATCGGCTTCCCGGTGCTGCTCAAAGCTGCCGCTGGTGGGGGCGGCCGAGGAATGGTGCGCGTCGACGATCCGGCTGAGCTGGCCACGCGGTTCGCGGTAGCTTCGAGCGAGGCCTTGTCCGCGTTCGGGGATGGCCGTCTGTACGTCGAACGGTTGGTCGAGAACGCCCGGCACGTCGAAGTGCAACTGCTCGCCGACACCCACGGCAACATCGTGCATCTCGGCGATCGTGATTGCTCGCTGCAACGTCGGTACCAGAAGGTCCTCGAGGAAGCGCCGGCCACGGCCGTGCCAGCGACCTTGCGACACCGACTGGCCGAGGCCGCGGTCGCTCTCGGGCACGAGCTCGACTACGTCGGCGCTGGAACCGTCGAGTTCCTCGTCGATCTCGATCGCGACGAGTTCGTGTTCCTCGAGGTCAACACTCGCGTTCAAGTCGAACATCCGGTCACCGAGATGGTGACCGGGGTCGACATCGTCCGCGAGCAACTCCGGATCGCCGCAGGGTTGCCGCTCTCGTTCACACAGGACGACGTGGTGATCAGCGGTCACTCGATCGAATGCCGGATCAATGCCGAGTCCGTCGGTTCGGGTTTCATCCCATCACCCGGTCGCGTCGTGCGCTGGAGCCCTCCCGCTGGGCCGGGCGTTCGTCTCGACACCCACGTGTTCACCGGCTACGACGTGCCGCCTCACTACGACTCGCTGCTCGCCAAGCTCATTGTCGGTGGCACCGACCGCGTCGACGCGATCCGCAACCTGCGGGCGGCCTTGGCGGCATTCGAGGTCGATGGCGTCGATACCACGATCGAGCTGCATCAGCGCATCGTCGATCATCCGGACTTCCAAGCAGACAACGTCAACACGAAGTGGCTCGAGCGCGTGCTCCTCGCGGATCCCGCAGCGATGTCATTGACGACACGAAGGGACGAGGCTGATCGTGGCTGAGATCGAGATCATCGACCAGACCCTGCGCGATGGGCAGCAGAGCCTGTGGGGCATGCGGATGAAGGTGGCGCACCTCGCCGCAGTAGCGCAGGACATCGACCAGGCCGGGTACCGAGTCGTCGATCTGACCGGCAGCTCGATCTTCGAATGCATGATGCGCTACAACCGCGAGGATCCATGGGACGGCCTCGATCTGTGGCGTTCGTGGATGCCCACCTCGCGGTTGCGCTCGGGGTCGCGCAGCAATTGCATCGCCAAGTTCGGGCTGACTCCCGACTCGCTGATGGACCTGTGGATCCGCACCCTCGCCAAGCACGGCATCGACAGCTTCTGGATCTACGACTGCCTCTACAACATGGACAAGATGGAGCGGCTGTGTCGCGTCGTCGCCGATGCCGGTTGCGAGGTGGTGCCGGCGATCATGTACGGCATCAGCCCGGTCCACACCGACGAGTGGTTCGCGGCTCGCATACGTGAGTTCGTGAGTTGGGGAATCACCGACGCGATCTACTTCGAGGATGCGGCCGGCATCCTCAAGCCCGAACGCGCCAAGACCCTCATGCCGGCGCTCGTCGAGGCGGCTGGTCAGGTGCCGATCGAGATGCAGTGTCACAACACCGTCGGCCTCGCCGGATACAACTACCTGATCGGTGTCGAGAGCGGCATCCGAATCCTGCACACGGCACCGGGCCCGATGGCGAACGGACCGTCGCTGCCCTCCACCGAGCAGACGATCGAGAACCTGCGATGGGAGGGCCACACGACCAGGGTCGACCTCGAGTGCGTTCGACGAGTCAGCGAGCACATGCGCCGCGTCGCTCTGCAAGAGGGCCACCCGATCGGCGTGCCCAACGAGTACAACGTCTTTCCGTACCACCACCAACTCCCCGGTGGCATGACCGGCACGCTCAAAGCTCAGCTCGCCCAATACGACATGTCTGATCGGTTCAACGAAGTGCTCGAGGAGATCGTGCAGGTTCGCGAGGACCTCGGCCATCCGATCTCGGCGACCCCGTTCTCTCAGCTCATGGGAATCCAAGCAGTGCTCAACGTCGTCACCGGCGAGCGATATGGCACCGTGCCCGACGAGGTGCTCGTCTACGTGCTCGGGCACTTGGGCGAGCCGCCGGCGCCGATCAACCCGGACGTTTTCGACCGCATGCTCTCAACCAGCCGCGGCAAGGAGATCCAGAAGTGGTCGCCGCCGCAGCCGACGATCGAAGAGCTGAAGGAACAGCATGGTGATCGGTCGATGACCGACGAGGAGTTGCTGCGGCGTTATCTGGTTCCGTTGCCCGATGTCGAAGCCACGCGGGCCGCTGGACCTGCTTCTCGCAAGTTCCACTTCGAAGCAGACGCGGTGCCGACATCTCTGGTGCTCGATCTACTGCAGACCTCCCGCGCCAGTTTCTCCGAAGTGCAGATCGGTTCAACAACAGTCACGCTGCGACGATGAGCCGGATCTCGATGTTACGTTCAAAACAGGGGGCCTTCAGATGACCACGTACGAATTCGACACGACCCTCGACCCGAATTTTCCCGTACTGACCCGGGGCAATGCGGGCGAGATCATGCCAGGGATCGTCTCACCGCTGTCGGCGACGATGTTCTTTCCGCCGCTCGAGCGCGGATGGCGACGGTCGTTCACCGAGCTGTGGGACGTCATGGAGTGGCCAACGTGCCCGACGACGTTCGCCCCCATCGTTGGCGGGCGTTTCTACATCAACATCTCCGCGTTTCGGCGGCTGGCCGATCTGACCCCAGGCACCAGCCCGGAAGACATCGATCGCACGCTGTTCGCCGCCGGCGGCATCAAACTCGAACCGTACGAGGTGCCCGACGAGCCGGGGTACGCCGAGCGAGGCCAGCGGATCGCTACCACGACTGCCGACTTCTTGGAGCATCCCCCGCTCGAACGGGTCGGTAGCGAGCACGACCAGGCCCAGGCCCGGCGCCGAGATGGGCGGGCCTATCGTCGGTCGCGAAGTTCGGCCGAGTTGCTGGATCGGATCGTCTCGTTGATCCCGTACAACGAGAGCGACTTCGTCACGCTGTTCATCGGCTCATCGGTCAGCCCCGTGGCGCTGGGCTCGCTCCAGGCTGGCCTCGTAGCCGTGTACGGCGATGAAGGGTACGAGCTCGGTCGTCGAGCGGTGATGGGCCGCGGTGGCATCGAGTCTGCCGATGCCGGCCAGGCCGTCGCATCGCTGGCGGGCCTCGAGGGCGACGAGTTCGAGACTGCGTTCGAACGGGTGCTCGAGCAGTACGGATTCCGCGGCGTCAACGAATGGGAGGTTGCTTCGCCGTCGTGGGAGATCGAACCCGCGGTGCTTCGACGAGCGATCGATGCGGTGCGCTCCGGAGGTGCGCCGCGCAACCCGGGCACCATGCGCGAGGCCGTACTCGAACGCTTCGAACGCGACGGGGCCAGAACCGCCTTTCCTGAACTCGACCTGTGGCTCGAGCGCTGCAAGGCGTGGATGGGAATCCGTGAGCGCACCAAGGCCACATGCGTGCTCACCATCAACGAACAGCGGCTCGACGCGCTCGAGATCGGTAGACGTCTGGTCGCCGACGGCAAGCTCGAGTCAGCCGACCAGGTGTACTTCCTGACACTCGACGAGCTCACGACGGCTGTGGAGCAGGGCAGCGTCGACGTCAACACCGTGCACTCACGAAGGGCCGCGCAACACGAGCTGGAGCGATACCAAGAGCCCCTGTTCGCCATCGCCGGTGAAATCCCGCCGGTCGAGGAGTGGCCGTTGGTGAGCCGCGAGATCCTCGCCGACGACGTCAGCGAAATCGTCGGCGCGGCGGGGAGCCCCGGCCACGCCACCGGCCGCGCTCGCGTCGTCCGCAATGCCTACGTCGATGAACCCCCGCAGCCCGGCGAGGTGCTCGTGGCGCCGATCACCGACCCGGGTTGGATGCCTCTGTTTGTCGGCGCGGTCGCTGTCGTGGCAGAGATGGGCGGCGAGCTCAGCCACACCATGATCGTGGCCCGCGATCTCGGCATCCCGGCCGTTGTCGGCGCCGTGGGTGCAACCACGGCGATCAAGACCGGCGACCTGATCGAGGTCGACGGGTCGACGGGTGTCGTCCGCATCCTGGAGCGGGCATGAGCGCGTCCTTCGACTTCGCGGGTCGCACCGTGATCGTCACTGGCGGGGTACGCGGCATCGGGCTCGCCCTCAGTCGATTCTTCGCCGAAGCGGGTGCCACGATCTGCGTAGCAGACGTCAACGAAGCCGCGCTGGCGGAGATCACGACGGGTGTGCTCGTGGACGCAATTCCCGTCGTGCTCGATGTGAGCAACGCGGCTTCGGCTGCGGGGTGTGTCCAACACGCCGTCGCACGAACGGGTCGACTCGACGTCGTCGTCAACAATGCCGGCATCCTGCGTGATCGCATGGTGTGGAAGCTCAGCGACGACGACTGGCAGGCCGTCCTCGGCGTGCACCTGACCGGCACGTTCAACATGACGAGGGCCGCGGCGCCCGTGATGCGCGAGCAGGCGTACGGCCGGATCGTCAACATCACCTCGTACACGGGCCTGCACGGCAACATCGGTCAGTCGAACTACGCCGCGGCAAAAGCGGGCATTATCGGATTCACCCGCGCGACAGCCAAAGAGCTTGCTGGTTTCGGGATCACCGTCAACGCGATCTCTCCCAATGCCGAGACCGACATGGTCGCCTCGATCCCCGCGGATCGACTCGCGGAACTTCGAGCGCAGATCCCGATGCGCCGCTTCTCCGATCCGTCCGAAGTAGCTCCGGCGGTCGCGTTCCTTGCCTCTGAGCAGGCCGGCTACATCACCGGTGTGGTCCTACCCGTCGACGGCGGCCTCTCGATCTGAGAGCCGACACTCATCGGAGTGTCTGCGGCCCACCCGGGGTGCACGGAGACACTCCGACGGCATTAGCTGATGGTCTCACCGCCGTCGACCAGAAGTGTCTGACCGGTGATGAAACTGGCGTCCTCGCTCAGGAAGAAGCAGATCGCCGAGGCCAGCTCGACCGCCGTCCCCATGCGCTGCATCGGGACTTTCTGGCCGAAGATGCGCTCGCCCTGTTCGAGGTCGCCGCCGCGATCCAACATGAGCGGCGTGGTCATCCCGGTGATCGTGCGACCCGGCGCGATGCAGTTGACGCGCACCTCAGGTAGCGCTTCGAGACACAATTGCCGTGTGAGCCCTGTGATCGCTGCCTTGGCCGCGCCATAGGGAACGTTGTTCCCGTTGGCCGTGAACGCTGCGGTCGAGGCGATGGTCACGATCGAACCCCGGCCACGGGCCTTCAGCATCGGCAGCGTGTGCTTGCAGACGTTGAATGTGCCACCGACGTGCACCTCCAGCATCCGGTTGAAGCGCGCGGTGTCCCACTCCGCGATCGGGCCGAACTCGGCGTGGCCGGCGGCGGCCAGGACAAGGTCGATCCCACCCAGCCGCTCCACGGCGGCCGACACCGCAGCCGCAACCGCCACGTCGTCTGCGACGTTCGCCGCGAGACCGATACACCCGGGCAGGCCGACCGCTGCGGCCTCCGCTCGCTGCAAGTCCAGATCGACGATCGCCGCCCGCCCACCCTCGGCGACCACCCGCTCGGCGGTTGCGAGGCCGATGCCACTCGCGCCACCGCTGACGAACAGAACCTGGTTCTCGAAGCGCATTGCACAATTGTGCGACATGCGTCGCCCCGACACCAGACCCGGGACCCGGCGCTACTCGACAAAGCGTTTGACAACTCCGGCCCCGCATGCGGGCGCTAGTCATCAGACGCACTGACAACGCCAGTGCGCTTGACGACTCCGGCCCCTATGCGGGGGGCCAGTCATCAAACGCGAGCACGGCCGGACGGGGGCCGTCCCAACGGTCGAACATCGTGATCTCGTGGACCGGGCGACGGGTGACGGGCCCGAAGTTGCCGATGGGGAACCCGACCGGGATGATCGCTTGCACGGCCACGTCGTTCGGCAGGCCGAGCACCGCGTGCAGCTCATCGCGAAAACGCAGCGCATATGTGGTCGGCCCGGCCCCGAGGCCGGTGGCCCTTGCCGCCAGCAGCAGGTTCTGGATCCCCGGCCAGATCGAACCGGCGTAGCGATTCGGGTCCTGCCCGGGATGATCGAGAACCGCGCACGCAACGATGATGGCCGGGGCTTCGTGCATGTGCTCCGACTGCCACAGCACAGCCGCCCACATCCTGCGTCGCTTGTCGACATCGTGATGCGGGAGCGGCTCGCCGTGCTCGACCTGTTCCCTCGCGGCTTCCTCACTGGCTCGACGGTTCAGTTCGGCGATCCGTTGCTTCTGTTGGTCGTCGCGGACCACGATCCAACGCCCGCGTTGAAAGTTGCGTCCCGAGGGCGCTTGGTTCGCGGCATCGACCAACCGAAGCAGTAGTTCTTCGGGCACCGGATCGGGACGGAGCCGGCGCATCGCTCGGCACGAGTACATGGTCTCGAAGAGGCCGATCTCGCCGCTCATCGGACTCGAGCCACTCCCAGCCGTGCCAGCGCGCGAGCGGCGGCGTTGGCGCCACACATCCCGTGCGCCCCCGCCCCCGGCGGCGTCGACGCGGAGCACAGATAGGTGCCCGGGATGCCGGAGAAGTACGGGTCCACCGCGAATCGCGGTCGGAAGAGGAGCTGTCTCAGCGAGGACGCACCGCCGATGATGTCGCCACCGACATAGTTCGGGTTGTACGTCGACATCTCCGTCGATGAGCGCACCGCCGTGCCGATGATCCGCTCGCGGAAGCCAGGCGCAAACCGTTCGATCTGAGCGGTGATGGCCTCGGTTGCATCCCCGGTGTAGCCGTTGGGCACGTGCGCGTACGACCACAACGGGTGGATGTTGCCGACCGACCGGGTCGGGTCGGCGAGATACTGCTGACCCACGAGCACGAACGGCCGCTCGGGCATCGCCCCCCGACGAACCGAGTTCTCGGTGGCGACGACCTCCTCGAGCTTGCCACCGAGATGAACCGTGCCTGCCTGGCGGGCCAACGGAGCCGCCCAAGGGACACCGTCCTCGATGGCGAAATCGACCTTGAACGCGCCGGGGCCGTGACGAAATCGGCGGTACGAGCGGGCGACGCGATCCGGCAGCCGATCGCCCAGAATGTCGGCGGCGATGGACGGCGACACGTCGAGCATCAACACATCGCTCGGCGCAAGATCGTCGACCGAGGTCACGCGTACACCGGTCTCGATCCTGCCCCCATGGCGTTCGATGTCCGCCGCCAAGGCATTGGCGATCGATTGCGAGCCACCTTGCGCCACCACCCATCCCTTCGCGTGCGCAGCGACGATGAGCATCAGCCCGACCGCGCTCGTCATGGGCCGGTCGAGACGGGAGAAGGCATGCGCGGCCACGCCGGCCCAGAGTGCCTTGGCCTCCTCGGTCTTCCACTTCCAGGCCAAGGTCGTCGCAGGCAGCATCGCGCCGGCACCGAAACGCGCCAACGTCAAGGGATGTTGCGGTACTCGCAGGACCGGCTGGGAAGCGTCGGCGAACAAGGCGTCGAAGTGCGCCGCCATCGGCCCGAACACTCGACGCCATCGCTGGCCGTCGCTCCCCAGGGCCTCGGCGGTCTGTTCGATCGATCGATAGAACACCCCGACTGAACCGTCGTCCAGTGGATGGGCACAGTCCACCGTTGGCTGCAACCAGGTGAGCCCGTCGAGGTTCAGCCCGGTCAGGAACGGCGACCCTGCGGCGAGCGGATGGACTGCGGAGCAATGATCGTGCACCAACCCGGGGACGATCATCTCCGAGCTGCGCGTTCCACCGCCGATCGTGTCGCTGGCCTCGAGCACCGTCACCTCGAGACCGGCGCGGGCAAGGCGCGCTGCGGCCGCGAGCCCATTCGGCCCACTGCCGACGACGATCGCCGAGCTCACGATGTCACCAGACTGCTGGGCAACAACTCACACTCGACCGCCGCTGCCGGGATGGGCGACGCCGGGTGCAACGTACCCGGGGAGCGTCCAGGTGACCGTGTGCGGGATTGGGCCGTTCGGGAGCCAGGGCTGTTCGTTGTATGCATCGTCGTTGTGATACCAGCCCTTCTCGACGGTGCCGAGGGCAGCGTCGATCACGCGGTACTGCACCTTCTTGCTGAAGGCCGGCTGCGACTCGGTCCACGCCACCACGACGTCACCGGGTTCGTATTGGCACCGCTCCTGCAGCGCCGCGATCAAGCGCTCGTCGAGGCAGTGGCCGTCGCCGAAGTTCCAACCGGTGAGGACATTGCTGACGAACTCGCCCTCACGTTGGACCCGGTCGTCGAGTCCTTCGGTGTGGCGCATGAGGGCTGAGATGTGCATGCGTCCCATCGGGTGCATCATCCGGAACGCCACCGCCTTCTGGATGAAGATCTCCGAGATCTCCTTGCCGAAGAGCGGCTCGATCTGGTCGATCTGGTTGTCGGCGGCCTTGACGATCCGCTGGTTGATCCGGTCCTCCATCGACTTGTCGCGGAACGAGAACGTGGCCGCCGACCAGTTGCCGGCGTATTGCTTCATCCCGACCAGGAAGGAGACATACTGCGGCCGAAGTGCCCCGAGAATGATCGGTGCGAGGGCGACGCACACCACGATCACCAGCAGGTACGGAGTCATGTCGCCGACGCCGTAGCCGTCACCGGCGGAGAAGTTGGCGAACAGGAATGCGACTACGAACATGAAGAACACGTTCCATTCCAATGGCACAGCCAACGGAATCGTCGAGATGATGAAGGTGTGGAGCATCCACAGCGAGATGATGGCGATCCACGTCAGCCACGGCCACGGCGAGAACAACAGCACCAGCGGCATGATGGTCTCACAAGTGGTGCCACCGATGTGGGCCACGGCGTGCGTGAGCGTCGATGGCCGGATGTCGTTCGGGTAGTCCTTGACCGTCGCCTTCCGGAACCGCTGGGACACCATCCACGGCGTGTTCTGGACCATGATCGCCACGGTCGAGGGGAACCCGTGCTGCAGCTTCGAGAAGCCGGCCCCCATCCAGATCACTACGATGGCGATCTTGGCGCCAATGATCATGTCGTGGAAGTTGGCGAACAGCCCGAAGTACAACATCGTCGGGACGTACTGCTCGGAGCGGGCCGACAGGAACACCACCTTGTCGCGCAGACCCATCAAGACGATCAGGCAGCAGTAGGTCACCAGCGCCCATTGGGGCAGCACACCCGCCGATCCCTCGGGCAGCCCGTCGACGTTGCGGGTGCCGGATAGGAACATCATCATGATCAGCCAGAACACGACGAACTTGTAGAGGCCGGTGTCCCACGGCGTGCGCCGGTTGCCTTTGGTGAACGGGACGTGGTTCGGGTAGGGAGGAACCCGCAGGGTGTCGTTCTGCCACCAGTACAGGATTCCGCCGATCGGCGGGTCGAAGTGGAACGCCAACGGGCCACATGTCGCGGCCAGCCCCATGATCTCCAAGAGGATCGTCCACACCATCAGCTTCTGGTACAGGATCGGCTCGTCCCACCAACCGGCGATGTTGTTGAACTCCAACCCTTTGGTGAACGCGCCGCAGAAGATCAGCCCGAACAACGAGTAGTAGAAGATCTTCCAGACATAGAACATGACCGTCTGCTTCGGCGTGCCGAAGCCGTACCGCACCCAGTGGAGCTGCAGCATCTTCATCCGCGGGAAGAACGGCATCTTGGCGAAGTCGTCGAGGTCGACGGGTGGTAGTTCTGCGGTGCGGTAACCCATGGTCAGTTACCGCCTCGCCTGCTGCGACCAGTCACGTCGCTGCTGTTCGGCGTCGAAGTAGTACTCATCATCCTCTTCCCTCCTGGTGGAGACGATCTTGCCTGTCAGACGTGCCAACTCGCGCTCGCGCACACGCAGACGTCTCCACGCCTTCTTCTTGTTCTTCCGGCGCAGCCTCTCGAGGTGGTCTTCCTCGGTCTCGGAGGTTCCGCGCATGTACGCCTCCTCGATCTCGCCGAGACGTTGGATCGCCTCGGCGGCGGGGAGTTCGAGCAGGATCTGGCCGCGGGCCATCATGTACATCCGATCGGCGTACTTCAGCGCCTTGTGAGC
Organism: Ilumatobacteraceae bacterium; assembly: GCA_031408175.1. Taxonomy (GTDB): domain Bacteria; phylum Actinomycetota; class Acidimicrobiia; order Acidimicrobiales; family Ilumatobacteraceae; genus JAENVT01. The sequence continues at coordinate 2,890 of JANOJI010000589.1, read as the reverse complement.
ATGCTGCTCGACGATCAACGCACCCGTGCCACGCTCGTCGGCCGCAGTCCGGACCGCCCCGAGCAGGCGGTCGACGATCTTCGGCGCCAAACCGAGCGACAGTTCGTCGGCGAGCAAGAGCGACGGATTGCGGCTGAGAGCCCGAGCGAGGGCCAGCATTTGCTGTTCGCCGCCCGAGAGCATCCCACCACGGACGGAGAGTCGCGCTTCCAGCTCCGGGAACAGCGCCAACGCGCCTTCCACCGATCCTCCGCCGATCCGCAGGTTATCGCGGGCCGACATTTTGGTGAACACCAGCCGTTCTTCGGTGACCAAGCCCATCCGACCGTCGCGCACCCGTTGATACATCGGCGTGAAGGTCGGCACGTTGTCGAACATGACGAGACCGTCGACCGGATCCAGCTCGCCGGCGATCGTCAGCAGGGTCGTCGACTTGCCCGCACCGTTGGGGCCGAGCAGGCAGACGACTTCGCCGGGGTAGACAGTGAGGTTGACCGCTCGAACCACCTCTCGACCGAGGTAGCCGGCTTTGAGGTTACGGGTTTCCAACAATGGTTGTCTCATGACACACGACCTGCAACCGACGCGGGCGATGGCGACGCGGCGTCGAGTCCGTCGTCGGGTGCGTTGTCGCTGTCGTCGCCGAGATAGGCGGCGATCACTGCCGGGTCGGAACGGATCTGCTCGGGCGGGCCTGAGGCGATCAGGTTCCCGAAGTCGAGCACCATCACCTGGTCACAGACGCCCATCACGAAGTTCATGTCGTGCTCGACGACCAGGATCGCCATCCCCCACTCCTCGGCCAAACGGCGGATCACCCTGGCCAGCTCGGTGCTCTCGGTCGAACTGAGGCCGGCGGCCGGCTCGTCGAGCAGGAGCACGCTGGGACTCATCGCCACGGCCCGGGCGATGGCCAGCAGCCTCCGCTTCCCGTAGGAAAGGTCTCTGACATCGCGATGCAGGTCATGGTCGAGTTGGAATTCCAGGACGGCCCGCACCACTTCTGGCGGGAGCGGTGGATTGATCGGCCAGATCAGATCGAGCGCATACGAGCGGAGATCCTGCGGGTCGGCGGCCACGCTGAGGTTCTCGAACACCGTCGAGTCCTCGAACAGCTCGAGCGACTGGAACGACCGGGCCACACCGGCCCGGGCACGCTTCATTGCCGGCGCCTTCGACAGGTCGAGGTCGTCGAGCTGCACTCGGCCCTCGGCCTGCGTGAATCCACTGATGGCGTCGATCAGTGACGTCTTGCCGGCGCCGTTGGGCCCGATCAGGCCGGTGACGGTGCCAGGTTCGAGCCGGTAGCTCACATTGTTGACGGCAGTCACCACCCCGTAGCGCACCGTCAATCCCTCCAAGGTGAGTGTCCGTGGTGCCACGCGTGCATGTTCCTCGGTAGCAGCTCTGGGATCGGCGACATCGGCGAGCTCGATGATGTATGGCCGACCCCACTTCCTGGCCCTCTTGAGCAACTTGAAGACCTTGGCCCACTCGGCGGCCACGCCGTCCTTGTACGTCAACACTGTGAGCAGGATCGCAATACCGCTGATCAGCTGGATCCACCGTCCGACGCCCGGCCACGTCGACTCGAGGATCTCCTGGTTGAGCCCGGCCGTGGCCATCGTGCCTCCGACGAACGCACCCAGCAGGTAGCCGACACCTCCGACAATTGCCAGGCCCACGTACGTGATCGACGTGAAGTTGGTGAACGACTGGTAGCTGATGGAGCTGAGCCGGAACGCGATCACGATGCCGCCCAACGCAGCGATTGCGGACGCCAGTGCGAATGCGAAGAGCTTGGCCTTCATCACGTCGATCCCCAACGCCGCCGCCGCCCGTTCGTTGGTGCGGACGGCGATCAGCCGGCGGCCGCTGCGACCGCGTCGCACGTTGGCGATCACCATGACCGCCACCAAGGCCATGACCACCACGAAGATCCCGTAGCGGGCCGGGTGATTGATCGATCCGATGTCGAAGCCGAAGATCTCGGGGTTGCCGACCTGGGTGCCCTGAACGCCGCCGGTGTAGTTGCGGTTCCTGAACAGCATCAGTTCCATGCTGGTTCCCAAGCCGAGTGTGACGATCGCCAGGTTGATCCCCCTGGTTCGCACCGCCGGAAGACCGAAGACGATTCCGAGCGGCACGGCGGCGGCGACGCCGGCCACCAGTCCGAGGAGGAAGGGGATGTGGAACACGGCGACCAACCGTCCTGCGACAAACGCGCCGAATCCCGCTATTGAGTACTGGGCGAGGGAAAGCTGACCGGTGTACCCGGTGAGCACCACGATTGAGAGCAGAACGATGGCAACCCCCCACGACACCGTCAGGGCATCGATCCACTTCGGTTCCTTGGTCAGCATCAGGAAGACGATGGTGCCGCAGCCGAACAACGTCCAATCCCACGACATTCGACCGTTGCCGACCATCGGCAGTTGTTGGAGGTAGTAGTCACGCAGTGGCAGCGACCGCCCCCGGAACACGAGGACCACGATGATGACGAGGAACGGGAGCGATGGTCCGAGTCCTTGCTGGTTGGCGAACCGTCCGACCAGCGTCTGGCCGATGCCGAGCCCGAACCCGGCTGCCGTGGCGATCGGAAATGACCGAAAGTCGCCGACCAATGCAGCAGCAAGCGCGGCCAGGATCAGCGCCGTCATCGCCGTGACCTGCAGGGTGATGATGGGGACGACGAGGATCCCGGCCACGGCAGCCATCGCCGACCCCAACGCCCAGTTCAGCAACGCGATCCGGTTGGGAGACAGCCCGATCGCGGCTGCCGATCGCTCGCTATCCGACACCGCCTCGGTGGCGAGACCGAACTGGCTCGTCCGATAGAGCATCCACAGACCGAACGCCGACGCGCTCCCGATGCCGAGCAGGATGAGGC
>JANOJI010000206.1:0-11222 GCA_031408175.1 Ilumatobacteraceae bacterium | reverse complement strand
CGCGAATGAGCGGTGCGGCACTCGAGACGCTGGCGATCGTCGCGTACAAACAGCCGTTGTCGCGCATGCAGATCGCGAGTATTCGCGGTGTCGACCCCGACGCGGTACTTCGCACGTTGCAGGCGCGCGGGTACGTCACCGAGATCGGTCGCGACTCGGGGCCGGGCCAAGCGGTGCTGTTCGGAACCACCACGATGTTTCTGGAGAAGTTGGGGATTAACGCGCTCTCCGATCTGCCGCCGATCGCCGAGTTCGTTCCCGGTGCCGACGTCGTCGAGGCGCTCGAATACGGCCTGCGCATCGACGTGCCGGCTCCCGATGCCCCAGCTTGAACCGCCGCTCTGGGAGCAGTGGGCTACCAAGAACGCGGCGCTTCCACAGGGCGAGCGCCTGCAGAAGGTACTGGCAATCCGCGGCTGGGGCAGCCGGCGAGTGTGCGAGGACCTGATCACTGCTGGACGGGTCACGGTCAACGGCGAGGTCGCCGTGCTCGGTCGTCGTGTCGACACCGATCAGGATCTCGTCGAGGTCGATGGTGTGCCGATCGGTGTCAAACCCGGTCTCGTCTACTACCTGCTCAACAAGCCAGCAGGCGTCGTCACCACCGCCAGCGATACACACGGCCGCGGGACGGTCGTCGAGCTGGTGCCAGACGAGCCCCGAGTGTTTCCGGTCGGACGGCTCGACATCGACACCGAGGGATTGCTGCTGTTGACCAATGACGGCGATCTCGCCCAGCGGCTCACGCATCCCAGTCATGGGGTCGAAAAGGAATACCTGGCCGAGGTGGCCGAAGGCAACGTCGCCCAGGGCAAGCTGCGTCAACTTCGCGAGGGCGTAGAACTCGACGACGGCATGACGGCGCCGGCCAAGGTCTCGCAGCCGAGCCCAGGGGTGCTGCGCCTGACCATTCACGAGGGCCGCAATCGCCAAGTGCGGCGGATGTGCGAAGCGATCGGGCACCCGGTGAACCGTTTGGTCCGCGTGCGCATCGGTACCCTGCGCGATGCGGCGCTTGCTCCCGGAGCGTGGCGTGAACTCACCATGAGTGAAGTGAAGACCCTCATCGAGAGCGTGGGCTCGGCGGGCTCGCAGCTACGCTGACCGCCCGTGAACAACCCTCGTCGTGCCAACGTGGCTGGTCTTGGCCTCATTGGTGGTTCTATCGCGCTCGCATTGCGCGAGCACAGCTGGCATGTGACGGGTGATGATCTCGACCCGACTCGCGTCGAGCGAGCTCTCGCGCTGGGAGCGGTCGATGCACGTGGCTTCGATCGCACCGCTGACGTCACGTTTGTGGCGACACCAGTGTTGGCGATCGTTGACCAGGTCAAGCGGGCGCTCGCCGATTCGACAGGTCTGGTCACCGATGTCGGCAGCGTGAAAGGCGGCATCACCGCAGCGATCGACGACCCGCGGTTTGTGGGCGGCCATCCGATGGCCGGCAGCGAGCTCGATGGCTTCGACGGAGCCGATGCCTCGATGTTCGAAGGAGCGGTGTGGGTGCTCACGCCGTCGTCGGCGACCGCCGACAGCACCTTCAGCCAGGTTGCCGCCGTCGTTGCCGAGCTCGGTGCCGATGTCGTCGCCTTGCCCGCCGACCGCCACGATCAGGTAGTCGCAGTGATCAGTCACGTGCCTCACCTTGCTGCGGCCACGCTGATGGGCTTGGCCAGCGACCGTGCCGAGGAACACGCCGCGCTACTACGACTCGCCGCTGGCGGATTCCGCGACATGACGCGCATTGCGTCGGGCCATCCGTCGATCTGGCTCGACATCTGCGCCGAGAATCGACCGGCCATCCTCTCGGCGCTCGACGGATTGATCGAGGGTCTCGCGTCCATGCGCGATGTGGTCGACCGCGACGACCGCGGCGCGTTGTACGACCGTCTGCAGCACGCTCGTGAGGCCCGCGTCAATCTGCCAAGCAGGGTCAATCAGCCCAGCGAACTGGCCGAAGTACGAATCCCGATACCCGACCGTCCTGGCGCCGCCGCGGAAGTGTTCACTCTGGCCGCCGAACTGGGCGTCAACATCGCCAGCTTTGAAGTGGTGCACAGCGTCGAGGGCAACCGCGGCGTGGCAGTGGTATTGGTCGATGTGGCCACCGCCGAGTTGTACCGCGGCGGTCTCATGGCCCGTGGATATCGCCCGGCAGTGCAACGGCTGGCGTAATGGCCACTCATCTCGTCACCCCACTGCTGCACCCGATCAACGCTGTCGTCGCGGTGCCCGGATCGAAGAGCATCGCCAATCGGGCTCTCGTCTGCGCGGCCCTGGCCGATGGTGAATCGATGTTGCACAACCTGCCGGACGGCGACGACACCGAAGCGATGCTGCAATGCCTGGCACTGCTGGGCATCGGCATCGACCGAGCTGATGTTCAGTCGGATGCGACGGCGATCCACGGCATCGCCGGCGTGCTGCCGACGGGACCTATCACGCTGCCGGCCCGCCTGGCAGGCACGACCTCACGATTCGTCACTGCGCTGGCGTGCCTTGGCCCCGGCCCGTATGTGATCGACGGCTATGCGCCACTGCGCGCCAGGCCGATGGCCCCACTCCACGAGGCGCTCGCTGCCCTGGGGGCGGACCTGCAGACGGAGCGATCGGGACACCTCCCTGTCACCGTCAAGGGCCCATTGCGCGCCACAGAGCGCATCGAGGTACGGGGCGACATCAGCAGCCAGTTCCTCACCGCGCTGATGCTGATCGGTCCGTACATCCCAGGTGGGCTACGCATCACGATCACGACCCCGCTCGTTTCGCGACCGTACGTGCAGATCACCAAGGCGGTCATGGCCGACTTCGGGCACGATGCGGTGACGATCGACGAACGGGCCATCGAGGTCTGCGCCGGTCGCTACCAGGGTCGTGACTACGTCATCGAACCCGATGCCAGCTCGGCCAGCTACCCGCTGGCATCGGCCGCGATCTGCGGTGGTCGAGTCGAAGTGCCCGGTCTGACCGAAGGATCGATTCAGGGCGATGCCGGGTTCTGTGACGTGCTGGCAATGATGGGATGCACATCCACGCGCGACCATCACTCAACGATCGTGGAGAGTGGCGCCACGCTGGCCGGTGTCGACATCGACATGGTCGACCTCAGCGATCTCGTGCCGACGCTGGCGGCTGCTGCGGTATTCGCCGACAGTCCGACGCGCATCCGCGGCGTCGGCTTCATCCGCGCCAAGGAGAGCGACCGCCTCGGTGATCTGTGCGGTGAACTGCGCCGGCTCGGCGCAGAGGCCGCGGCGACCGAGGATGGGCTGACGATCCAGCCGTCGGTCCTTCACGGATCTCGGCTCGATACGCACGACGACCACCGGCTGGCCATGGCGTTCGCCTTGGTCGGCCTCCGCGTCCCCGGTGTCGAGATCGACGATCGCGATGTGGTGTCCAAGAGCTGGCCGGGATTCTGGGGCATGCTCGGGGGCTTGCGGTGAGCGAGAGAATGGTGATTGCTGCGTTCGATGTCGACGGCACACTGACGACGCGCGACTGCGTTCGGCCGTTCCTCGAGCGCGTCGCCGGACGTCGCCGGTTGGCCACCTCGCTGCTGCGCCGGCCGCTGGCCACGATCGTCGCCACTGCTCGGCGCGACCGAGACCGATTCAAAGAAATCATCGTCGGCGGCTCGCTACGCGGCAAACTCGTCGCCGAAGTCGAAACGATCGGCGAACAGTTCGCCCAGTACGTACTGGTCAATTGGCTGCGACCCGACACATTGCGACGGTTGCGGTGGCATCAGCAGTCCGGTCATCGCACCGTGCTCGTGTCCGCGTCGTTGGCCGCGTACCTCCGTCCGCTCGCGCTTCGCCTTGGCATCGACGACGTGTTGTGCACCGACTCGATCCGGTCGGGTGACCGCTACGGCGATCGGCTGAACGGACTCAATTGTCGTGCCGACGAAAAGCGTCGTCGCCTCGACCAATGGCTGGAAGAGCAGCGATGGGTCAATGCCGAAGTGTGGGCATACGGCGATAGTGCCGGCGACAGGGAACTGCTTGCCCGCGCCGACCACGCCGTGTGGGTCAATGGTGCGATCATCTCGGAGGTCCCCGAGGTGGTCGCTGGATGACAGCAGCCCTCTTCCGACAGGCACGCCCCAAGCAATGGGTCAAGAACCTGTTGGTCTTCGCCGCGCCCGGCGCCGCCGGGGTGCTCGACAACGGATCGTCACTCTGGCGCGCCGTCGTCACGTTTGTCGCCTTCTGCCTGGCCAGCAGCGGCACGTATTTCTGGAACGACCTTCTCGACGCCGAGAACGACCGCAACCACCCGACCAAACAGCATCGACCGATCGCCAGCGGGGCCATTCCGGTCAGGACCGGACGGATCTTCGGTTCGATGCTCTTGATCGCCGGAATCGGATTGGCAGCCACGACACGCTGGGAGACCGCCGGGGTAGTTGCCGGCTATGTCGTGCTGACTTCGCTGTACAGCACGATGCTGAAGCACGTCGCGGTCGTCGATCTCATCGTTGTCGCCGCCGGCTTCGTCTTGCGTGCCGCGGCCGGCGCCGTTGCGACCGAAGTAACGATGAGCAAATGGTTCTCGTTGACGACATCATTCGCGTCGCTGTTCATCGTCGCCGGGAAGCGCTATGCCGAGCTTCGTGATCTCGGCGACGACGCCCAGACCCGCTCGACGCTCGACGACTACTCGCTGGGCTTCCTCCGTATCGTGCTGTCGGTGAGCTGCGGAGCATCCCTGGTGACGTACTGCATCTGGGCATTTGACACACGCGAGATCGCTGGTTCGACGTTGCCGTTCTACGAGTTGTCGATCATCCCGATGGGCACAGCGCTACTGCGGTACACCCTGATTCTCGAGCAAGGCCACGGTGCGGCGCCCGAGGAGATCTTTGCGCACGATCGCGTACTGCAGATCCTGGGGTTGATCTGGATGGGCGTGTTCGGCCTCGGGGTCTACTTCGCATGAGTCAACGTTCCCTCGAGGAGATGTTGGCTGCCATCGACCACGTCGTCGGCTGGCTTTCGCCCGACCAGGCAGCGAGGTTGTACAAGGCAGCTTCGACAACCGACCTCGGAGACCAGATCGTCGAGATCGGCAGCTATCGAGGCCGCAGTACCATCATGCTGGCCGGCGCGGCGCCCGAGGGAGTTGCAGTCGTGGCGATTGATCCGCACGCCGGCAACGACCGCGGCCCGGGGGAGATCAGTGGGTTCGAGCGGCAAGCCGTCACCGATCACGAGATGTTCAACGCGAACCTTGCCGCAGCGGGTGTCGCCGGCCGCGTTCGTCACATCCGCGAGTTCAGCGACCGTGCCCACGCGTTCGTTTCCGGCCCGGTTGCCGTGCTGTACATCGACGGGGCTCACCGCTACGGCCCAGCTCGCTCGGACATTCGCTCGTGGGGCGGCAGGGTGGAACGCGACGGAACGATGTTGATCCACGACTCGTTCTCGTCCGTTGGCGTCACGCTGGCAATCGGGCGCGAGTTGTTCTTCGGCAGTCGATTCCGCTACGTCGGCAGGTCGCGCACGCTGGTCGAGTACCGGGCAGACCTCGACCAAGGGTGGCAATCCCGGGCGCCTAATGCGTTGCGCCAGATCGCCCAGCTGCCATGGTTCGCCAAGAACATCACGCTCAAGATCCTGCTGCGTCTTCGGCTCGCCGGGCTGCTGAGACGTGTCACCGGTCGCACGCCGGAGTGGCCCTACTAGAGAACCTGACCGCACGAGCGGCATACTGGACCCATGACTGATGAGAACGGCACCGCTACCGAGCCGTCTGGCGACGACGAACTGAATCTCGATGAAGCCGAACTCGCTGCGTTCGATCTCGACGGTGACGGCAAGATCTCGATGGTCGAGGCGGAGCGTGCCCGGCTTGGCCTGATTGATGCACGGCTGGAGGAAATCGCCGAGGAGGGCGGCTTGAAGGGCTCGCTGGCCGAGGCCGCACACAAGATCGTCGACAAACTCGACAACGACGGCTGACCGCGGAGTCGGGGCGCGGGGCCGCACAATACGGCCGTGAGCTCTGCGGGCAATGAATCCGATCACGATCGGGGTGCTCTCGCCGGTAACCGGCGGTTTCTACTACGGCAAGATCGTCGCAGGGATCGCCCGCGAGGTTGCATCTGTTGGTGGCCGAGTCGTGCTCGTCCAGACGCTCGATGCCGGACTGGGTAGCGACGCGACGGCGACACTGCTGCTCGGCTGCTCGGCTGCAGCACATGGCGACTCACCTGATTCCTGAGGATGCCGCCCAGGAGTAATGTCGGGTGACGATGGACCTTCCGCCAGGGGTGCCGGGCTCAGCGATCGGTGCGTCGGTGCTGGCAGCGATCGGCGCCACCCCGCTCGTGGAGCTCTCACGGGTGACGAACGGATTGGATGGGCGAGTTCTCGCCAAGCTGGAGTACCTCAATCCCGGCGGGTCGAAGAAGGACCGCATCGCGTTGCGCATGATCGAGGACGCCGAGGCGAGCGGGCAGTTGCGACCAGGTCAGACCGTCGTCGAGCTGACGAGTGGCAACACCGGCACCGGCCTGGCGATCGTGTGCGCGGTCATGGGCTATCCCTTCGTCGGCGTGATGTCTTCGGGGAACTCGAGCGAGCGCGCCCAGATGATGCGTGCGCTTGGCGCCGAGGTCATCCTCGTCGGTCAGCAACACGGCTCGTTGGACGGGCATGTGTCGGGTGACGATCTGGCACTGGTCGAACAGGTCGCCTCTCGCGTTGCCGTCGAGCGCGGCGCATTCAGGGCAGATCAGTTCCACCTGACGGGTAACCCGAGCGCACACCACGACGGGACGGCGACAGAGCTCTGGGCACAGTGCGGGGGAGAGGTCGACGTCTTCTGCGAGTTCGTCGGCACCGGCGGTACGTTCGCCGGCGTCGCTCGGTTCCTGAAGTCCAAGAAGCCGTCGATCGCCTGCTACATCGTCGAGCCCGCCGGTGCCGCGGTGCTTGCCGGCGAGCCGTTGCTCGAGCCATTACACCGGATTCAAGGTGGCGGCTATTCAATGGCGACGCTGCCACTCATCGAACCCGGCCTCGTCGACGGCTACGTGGCCGTCAGCGACGGCGATGCCATCGACGGCACCCGCAGGCTTGCCCGGCGCGAAGGCATCGTTGCCGGGTTCTCTGCCGGCGCGTGTCTGGCCGCTGCCGAACGGTTGCTGCGTGGACGGCACGCAGGTGAGACCGTGGCGATCGTGCTGGCCGACTCGGGCATGAAGTACCTCAGCACCGACCTGTGGGACGACTATCTTCCTTGATGGCGAGGCAGCGGCCTGCTGGGCTTGCCGGGAGGAGATCGGCATGCAGCCCGGTGCACTGGATGGTATCGGTCGCACGCCGTTGATCAAGCTCGCCCGCCTTCCCGGCCCCGACGACGCCGAGGTCTGGGTAAAACTCGAAGCAGCCAACCCGACCGGCTCGTACAAGGACCGGATGGCGCTGGCGATGATCGAGGCCGCCGAGCGTCGAGGCACACTGGCACCAGGTCAGACCGTGGTCGAGTACACCGGCGGATCGACGGGGAGCTCGCTCGCGTTCGTCTGTGCGGTGAAGGGGTACCCGCTGAGAATCGTGACGTCGAACGCGTTCGCCACGGAGAAGCTGCGCACGATGGCCGCGTTCGGGGCGTCGTTGGAGATCATCGACAGCCCGAATGGGATCCATCCCGGTCTGATTCCGGCAATGCGCGAGCGAGCACGCGAGATCGTCGACTCGGAGGATGCGTTTCCCACCGATCAGTTCAACAACCGCGACGCCCTGGAGGGGTACCGCGTCATCGGCGAGGAGGTGCTCGGGCAACTCGCCGACCCGATCGACGCGGCGTGCATGTACGTCGGCGTCGGCGGCTGTTTCGTCGGAGTGACCGAGGCGCTGCGCGTCCGCTGGCCAACAATGATGCGCGTGGTGGTGGAGCCCGCGGAGTCGGCAGTGATCTCCGGTGGTCCTGCCGGCACCCACCGAATCGAGGGCGGAGGCGTGGGTTTCATCCCGCCGCACCTCACAGCGCCGGACATCTATGACGGCACCGAGTCGGTGTCCACGGCCGATGCGGTCGCGATGGCGAGGCGCGCGGCGACAACGGAGGGAGTGTGGACCGGCCCATCGGGCGGCGCGAACCTCGTCGCCGCGCTTCGTCTGGCTCGCACGCTCGGCTCAGGTCACCGCGTGGTCACTGTCCAACCAGACTCTGGCCTGAAGTATCTGGCCGGCGACCTCTTCGTGTCGGCGACGCCTGCAGCCACACGCCCGAGGCGTTGAGCGCGACTCAGTCGAACGACAGCGCGAACAGGTTGTCGTAGGCGAGACCCCAAGGTGGACGGAGAAAGCCCAGCGCCCTGACGTCTTCGTACCAGTGAGAGAACGGACTGCGGCGGGAGAACGTGCCGCCACCGACGACTCTCGCCAGGCGCCCGAGGGTTGCCTCCGCCAACTCGGCGACGGTTTCCTTCGCACTCAGCGCAGCGAATCGCGAGGACGGGTCCGAAGCTTCGATCATTCGCAGCGATCCTTCATAGGCCTGGACCGCGAGCCAGTGATCACTCACAGCGCGGGTCCACTCGACCTGTTCGTACGCTCGCATCTCCGCCGCCTTCGGTCGCAGCTGCTGCTTGGCGACCGAAATCGCCTCGTCGAGCACGCCCAGGATCGAGGCGGTGAACACCGTGGCGATCAACGCGCCGGCACCCGATGTGAGGTCGCTCAACGGGCCGTGGTGAGCCAGTCGAACAGCGGGAGTGCTCTCGAGGCGCATCGCGTGGCTTTGCGTGGCCATCATGCCGACGCCATCCCATTCTGCGAGCAGCGTCCATCCGCTCGAGCCATCCCACCGCCGGTCACTCGCATCGAGTGCAAAAATCGCCGGCTCGTCCTCGCCCTCAGGAATCGCCGTCGTGACCATGCGATCGGCGATACCGGACCCGCTTCCGAAGTGCTTGTCGCCGGTCACCGCGTACGAGTGCCCCGCCATGAACGCGACGTCGTCGGTGGGTACCGCCTTCGCCCGGGTACGGGCGATGTCGCCTCCGCTGCCCGGCTCCGATGTGATCGTGCCCCACTGTTCGCCCGCAGCGGCGCTGGCGAAAACTGCTTGCCGTTGGTCCTCCCACTCCGGCTGCGATGGATCCGGGTTGCACAGCCAGAACCCGACGACGGACGGATGCATGGCCGACACAAGACTGACCGCGGGATCCGCCGTCGCCAGCAGGCGCACCACTTCACACACTGTCCGCGCCGAGGTGGCGGTGTCATGCCACAGGCCACCCATCTCCACCGGCACGACGGTCAGCAGAAAGCCTGCGTCGCGCAGTGCATCAAAGTCACCTTGGTCCAGGTGTCTGCGAGCTTGGCGCTCGCTCCGTTGAGACTTCCAGCTCTCTGCAATCGACTGCACGCCCGCGCGCAGCGAGGCCTCGGTGGCTGTCATCGCACCACTGTACGACTCCGCTCGACGGCGCTGCTGCAGTTTGGTGGAGCTGCGTGGGGGGTACTCACCTGCATTGTGAACCGAATCCTGCCCGCCAAGCCCTTCGAGTCCCTCGCTTCGTACCTCGCGGCCGGCGGCGGGGAGGGGCTGACGGCCGCCTGCGCCGTCTCATCCGACACCATCATTGACGAAGTTGCTGCATCGGGGTTGCGCGGTCGCGGCGGGGCGGGATTCCCAACCGGTGTGAAATGGCGCACCATCAAGTCGTTCGCCTCGCCCCTGTTGCGTACGTCTGTCGTGGTCAACGCTGCCGAGGGTGAGCCCGGCACGTTCAAGGACAGAGCGATCATTCGAGCCAATCCGTACGCGGTCATCGAAGGCGCCCTCATCGCTGCGCGAGCCATGGACTCGCTGTCGGTCGTGATGGCTACAAAGGTCGCGTTCGTCGAGGAAGTCGACCGCCTCCGGGTAGCGATTGCCGAGATCACCGCCGCCGGGTGGGTCGGCGAGATCGACATACGAGTTGTCGAGGGACCGTCGGAGTATCTGTACGGTGAGGAGACCGCGCTTCTGGAAGTGATCGACGACCGCCCACCCTTCCCCCGTATCGCCCCACCGTATCGTCGTGGAATCGTCGAGGTCGTGAGGTCAGAGGCTGATGCCGACTCCGGAAGTGGGTTGGCCGCCGACGTACAGATGGCAAGCACCGAGGCGGACCGTGCGGCGCCACCCGTGCTGGTCAACAACGTCGAGACCCTGGCCAACGTCGCAGGGATCATCGCCAAGGGCGCCGCGTGGTTCAGATCGGTCGGCACACCTGAATCGCCGGGAACGATCGTGTGTACCGTCACAGGCGCTGTGCGCCGCCCGGGCGTCGTCGAGGTACCGATGGGCACGCCGCTTCGGGAGGTCATCGAGCGGACAAGCGGAGGTGTCGAGCCCGGACGACAGATCACGGCAGTTCTGGTCGGCGTCTCCGGTGCGGCGCTCACCGCAGAACAACTCGACACCGAACTGAGCTACGAGGCGATGGCGGCGATCGGTAGCGGTCTCGGATCGGCAGGGTTCCTGGTGATCGGTGACCAGACCGATGTCGTCGCCGTTGCTGCTGCGGCGTCGCACTTCCTCGCCATCGAGTCGTGCGGTCAATGCACCCCCTGCAAAGCGGATGGTGCAGAGGTCGCTCGGCTGCTGGCAGACGCTGTCGACGGAAAGGCCACGCCGGAGGATCTGGTCACCATCCAAGACCGACTCGAAACGGTTGCCGATGGTGCGCGTTGCGGCCTCGCAGCGCAGCAGCAAGCGGTGGTCGGTGGTCTGCTGAAATCGTTCGACCGACAATTCCGGTCGCGGTTCGAGTTGAACGCGACGGCGGTGGAGGCGCAGCTCATTGCAGCGCTCGTAGACATCGGCGAGCAAGGGGCCTTCGTGGATTCGTCGTTTGCTTCCAAGCAACCGGATTGGACGCACGACGACCTTGACAGCGGGAAGACCCCGGTTGAACGATTCACCGATCACCGCGCCGACGACTCCATGGAGGAACCTTCGAGGTCATAGGGACTACCGGCGCACTCCGACGAGTAGAATCTTGCAGCGTGTCGACCCCCTTCCGTACCCGTCTGTGGGGCTGGGGTCGCACCAACCCAACCGTTGCGGACGAGATAGCTGTCGATGCCAAACACCTGGCCGCGGCCCTCAAGGAGGCCGGCTCACGGGGCGCGCTGGCGCGGGGGCTGGGCCGTAGCTACGGCGATGCCGCTCAGAACGCCGGCGGACTCATTCTGCGATTGTCGTCGGGGGCAGGC
>JANOJI010000560.1:0-9655 GCA_031408175.1 Ilumatobacteraceae bacterium | reverse complement strand
CAACGGTGACGCCGGGCAAGTGGCACCGGGAGATTCCGACACCACGGCGTCGGCGGAGGCGTCGGCGGAGGCACCGGCCGAGAACTCGACCGGGATTGATTTGCCCGCCATTGCCCCTCCCGAGAAGTTCCTGGCGATCGACGTCAGCTACGGCGTCGAGGTCGACGACATCAGCAAGGGCGTCAACGACGTGGTCGCACTGTCTGATCGGCATGGCGGGCAGATCTACGAACGCTCGATCAACATCACCGACGACCGATCGTCGACTGCCTCGTTCGTGATCAAGTTGCCGCCCGAGAATGTCGAGGGGGCTATTGCTGCGCTCGACGCGATCGGAGTGCGCCGCACGGCGTCGCAAGGTACTGAAGACGTGACCAATCAGATCGTCGATATCGATGCTCGACTGGTCACCGCCAAGGCCAGCCTCGACCGCGTGCGAAAGTTGCTCGAGGCCGCGACCGATCTCGGACAGGTGTTGAGCCTCGAGAGTCAACTGACCGAGCGCGAGACGTTGGTCGAGCAGTACACGGCCATGAAGCGGGCGCTCAGCAACCGGGTGTCGCTGGCGACCTTGCGAGTGCAGTTGAGCCTCAGCGCAGAGCCGGCCACGACGGCGGTCGAGCCGAAGGACGACAAGCCAACCATCGGCAAGGCGTTCACGAGCGGCTGGAAGGGATTCGTCAATGTGCTCGCAGCGATCATGATCTTCATCGGATACACCGCCCCGTTCCTGGTCATCGTGGCAATCGGTGCAGCGATTCTGATCCCGCTCAGCCGTCGTCGTCGCCAGCTGGCGCTGCGGGCGCAACAAAGTCGATCAGCTGCTCCACCGCCCCCACCAGCTCCGGTCGCAGATCCGCAAAGGTCCGAACGTGATTCCGTAGGCGCGGCCAGAAATCCGTGAGCGACACACCGAGCGCGTCACACATGCCCTGCTTCCACTCGACGGAGCGGGGCACGTGCGGCCACTCGGCGAGGTTCATCACCTGAGGTCGGATACCGGCCCAGACATCGACGAACGGATGGCCGGTCACCAGCACGTGGTGGCCGGCCACCAGCCGCGTGATGCGGTCCTCTTTCGACCCGGCAACGAGATGGTCGACCAAGATGCCGAGGCGCCGATCGGCTGACGGTTGGAAGGCGTCGACCATCTCGACCAGGCCGTCGATGCCGTGCATCGGCTCGACGACGATCGCCAACTCGGCCAGCTCATCGCCCCACACATGCTGCAGCAACTCGGCGTCGTGCCGACCTTCGACCCAGATGCGACTGCCCTTTGCCACCTGCGCTCGTTGTCGCGGACCCACAACGGCACCGCTGTTGGTCATGCTCGGCACCTTCGGCGACTGCTGTTCGCGCACCAACGTGACTGGCCGGCCTTCGAGCAGGAACCCGCCCGGCTTGTATCGAAACTGCCGGATGCCGCCACGCCGATCGCGCAACGTCACCGCTTCTGCCGTGATGGTGACGATGTCGCCGCAGAAGCCGGAAGCGCGATCCTCGACGATGTCGCCGAGGCGAGCAGCGACCGACGGGTACTTCGGCTGTCCGCGCTGCTGTTCGAACTCGTCGAGAATGTCGCGACTCATCCGCCGAGAGTACGTCCGAGCCAACCCTCCGCGGTGAGCACCTGGTCGACATTGATTCCGTCGCTTCTGCGATATGGGCCACGCAGTCCGGCCGTATCGACCGGCATGGCCAATGACTGTGGGAAGTACGGTGCACCCCACACGTGCACGCGGCGGCCTGGCCCGACGAGCTCGAGCACACCCTCCGTCAATTCAATTCGCGCATCGATGTCGCCCACCTGCTCGTAACCATGGGCGATCACCGTCGGGTCGGAGGTCGTCCCCCACTCGACGTCGAATGTCACCGGCACGGGCGATCCGTAGGCGCGTCGCCAGACTTCTGACGGATCATCCAGCAAGACTCCATGTGACTCGTTGCCCACACTCCATTGGCGAAACGGCACGTCGCACGCGTGATCGGCCCACATCTGCGCTGGCTTGATCTCCAGGCCCTGGCGTAGTCCGCTGCCGTCGAGTTCCTCGACGTAGAGAAACGGCTCGCCACGGCGAACCAATCCGGCCCAGTAGTCGAAGCGACGACCGCGCAGCTCCAACCCGACGAACAGACCGGCGGTGATGTCGACATTCCAACCCCACCACCACCAGGCTTCGACAGCCACATCCTGGTGGCGTGCCTCGTCGGCAGCAGCGAACAGCATCTCGATCCGGCAGACTAGGCGACCGTGGTTCGCTATCTCAGTCTCGCCTGGATCGACGCGCTGTCGCGCGAGGTCGCCAACAGCGCTGAACTCGCTGCGCTTGCAGGCGTCCACAGGATCGGCGTGACTCAGGTAGTGACCGACGGACCCGAGGGCAACGTCACGTACCATCTGCGCCTCGGCGATGGCAACGCGTCGTTCGGCGCCGGTCCGGCCGATGCCGAGGACGTGTGCATGGAGCAATCGTGGGCGACTGCCACCGCTGTCGCTACCGGTGATCTCAACGCCCAGGAAGCGTTCATCAAAGGGTTGATCCGCCTGACCGGCAATCAGCAGAAGTTGATCGAGTCGCAGCCCGTGTTTGCCGCCCTCGATGCGGTGTTCACATCGGTACGCGAGCAGACCGAGTACCGCTAGAGCCGTTGCCGTGCCCGAGCTTCCCGAGGTTCAAGCCCATGCCGAGCGGCTGACCGAGCAATTCAGCGGACGTGAGTTGCTGAAGTTCACTCCGCTCGCCTTCACGGCCCTGAAAACCGCCGTGCCTCGACCTGATGTCGCCTATGGCCTTGCGCTCTCGTCTGTCGGGCGGCGCGGCAAGTACCTGCTGTTGCACTTCGAGCCGGTCACATTTGTCGTTCACCTGATGCAGGGCGGCCGGTTGCTGGTCGACGAGAAGCAGTCCCTCAAGCCGCGCAACGGCCAGGCCAGGTTCGTGTTCGCCAACGGTCCGGCATTGCTGCTCACCGAGGCGGGCACCGAGAGGCGAGCCGGCGTGTGGTGCATCGACAACCAGGTCATCGACGGCCCGCCGTTGAGCCGCCTCGGCCCGGAGGCACTCGACGTGACCGTCGAGACGTTGGCAGCATCATTCGCGGCGACGAACATGCGTATCCACGGCTACCTGCGCGATCAGCACCAGATCGCCGGGCTCGGTCGCATGTTGGCCAACGAGATCTGTCACCGCGCCAAGATCTCGCCGTTCGCGATGACAGGCAAACTTGGTACAGCCGGAGCGGCGACGATCGTCACCGCGATCCACGAGGCCGTCGACGACGGGCTGGCGTACGAACGCACCCGCTCCGACATGAGCTCGTCAAAAGACCGTCCTGGCCGCGTGCACGGACGCGTCGGCGAGTCCTGCCCGGTGTGCAGCGACACCATCCGCTCGATCTCCTACAGCGGCTACACGGTGGCCTATTGCCCGACTTGTCAAACCGGCGGCAAGGTCCTCGCCGACAACACCACGTCCCGCTTCCTGAAATAGCCAGCCGGAGGAGTGTTTGGTGCGCCCCCGGGTGGGCGCGAGACACTCGTTTGGCAGGAAGCGGGCGGGAAACACTCGTACCGATATACGCTCGGAGGAATGCCTATTCACCTGCGCGCCGAGCCATCCGACTATGCCCCCGCCGTCTTGGTGCCGGGTGACCCTCGGCGAGCGAAGTACATCGCCGACACCTTCTTCGACCCAGGTGCCCGGTGTGTCAACGAAGAGCGCGGCATGCTGGGCTATACGGGCACGTTCAAGGGGCAGCCGATCAGCGTTCAGTCAGCCGGCATGGGCTGCGCCAGTGCAGCGATCTACTACAGCGAACTGATCCAGTTGGGAGCCAAGCGGATCATCAGGGTCGGGACTGCCGGTGGGTTGGCCGCCGGATTGCGGATGGGCGACACCATCGTGGCGATCAGCGCCACGGCCGATGATCCGATTGTCGGATACCTCACCAACGGCGAGCCTCACGCGTCGACCGCGTCGTGGGCACTGATCGAGCGCAGCGTTGCACTGGCCCGCGAAAGTGGTGCCATTGTCCACGTCGGCCCCATCGTGTCCAGCGCCCTGTTCTACGACCCGCGCGAGGGGATGATGCAGCGTTGGAGAGACCGTGGCCACCTCGCCGTCGAGATGGAGGCCGCTGTGCTGTACACGCTCGGGGCCATCCACAAGATCGAGACCCTGTGTCTGGTGACCGTCAGTGACCTGATCGCCGCCGAGGAGGGAACGTCGGAGCGGATCACCGACGAAGAACTCAAGGAGGGTGTCGACCGGATGATGGCCGTCGCATGCGACCTCGCCATCGCCGACCTCACCTAGCCCACGACCTCACCTAGCCCACGACCTCACCGAACCTCGACCGCACTCGCTCGAGCCGTGTCGGGCGCGAAACGGGAACTACCCGTAGTCACATCGAACCCACGGGCGCGAGAGAGGAACCCGACGTGCCGGAATCGCGCCCGACGAGCTAGATCAGGCCCAGTTCCTTCACGGCGTCGCGCTCCTCGGCGAGTTCGGCGACAGATGCATCGATCTTGCCGCGCGAGTAGTCGTCGATATCGAGGCCCTGCACGATCGAGTACTCACCGTTCTTGCACACGCAGGGGAACGAGGAGATCAACCCTTCGGCGACGCCGTATGAACCGTCGGATGGAACGGCCATCGACACCCAATCGCCCTCTGCCGTGCCCATCGTCCAGGTTCGGATGTGGTCGACAGCGGCGTTGGCCGCCGACGCCGCCGATGAGGCACCGCGGGCCTCGATGATCGCCGCACCGCGCTTGGCCACCGTGGGGATGTACGTGCCGTCGACCCACGTATGGTCGTTGACCAGCTCGTATGCGTTCTGGCCGGACACCTTGGCATGAACGAGATCGGGGTACTGGGTGACGGAGTGGTTGCCCCAGATGGTCATGTTGGTGATGTCGTTGACCGTGGTGCCGGTCTTGGCGGCCAGTTGGCTGACGGCACGATTGTGGTCGAGCCGGGTCATCGCAGTGAACCGCCCAGGGTCGAGGTCGGGCGCGTTGCGCATAGCGATGAGCGCGTTCGTGTTGGCCGGGTTGCCGACCACCAGGATCTTGATGTCTTTCTTCGCACTTTTGCTGAGAGCGGCACCTTGCGGTTTGAAGATGCCACCGTTGGCACTGAGCAGATCACTGCGCTCCATGCCTGCCTTGCGGGGCATCGCACCGACGAGCAGGGCGACATCCGCGTCACCGAACGCGACGTGTGCATCGTCGGTGCAGACGACATCGCGCAGCAGTGGGAAGGCACAATCGTCGAGTTCCATCTTGACGCCGCCGAGCGCGCCGAGCGCGGGCGTGATCTCCAACAGTTGGAGAATCACCGGTGTGTCCGGCCCGAGCATCGATCCAGATGCGATGCGGAACAGCAAGCTGTAACCGATCTGACCGGCAGCACCGGTGACGGCAACGCGAACAGGTGTAGTCATACGGCGAGCGTAGGTCGCCCGTCACGCCGGTCAAAGCCGGTCAGGTCGGCACACCGAGGGCTTCGAGAATGATGTCTCTGTAGAACTGCTTGGACGTGTCGTCGCTGAGATGGACACCTCCGTCGACACTGTTCGACAAGTGGTCGGCTACCTCCTCGGCGCGCACCTGCCAGTCGAGCACCACGACGTTGGGATGGGTCGCGGGAAGGGCGCGAATGATCTCGTTGTTGCCATCGATCCACGGCTTTGGCGCCTTGACGGTCATCACCACGACGCGCGGCACGTCCGCAACCTCGGCCAGAACAGCCTCGTACTGCTCCGGGGTTACGGACCCGTTGGTGCCGAGCTGAATGACGACACCGTGCGTGAGCCGATACTTGGTCTTGGCCAGTCGCAACTGCTCGAGCTCCCAGTCCGGGCCCTTCGACACCTCGGCGACGGTGGTGATACCACGAGCGTCGAGGACGGGCTTGGCGCCGAGCATGACCGATTCGCCGACTGCGAAGTACGGCTTGTCGATCAATACCGTCGTTGGCGGTGCGGTCGACGGTGGCACGGTCGTCGGTGCCGGGGCAACTGCGAGTGTCGCTGCCGGATCGACCACAACCGGCTGTGTGACAGTCGTCGAAGGTTCGACGCTCGACGTCGTCGAATCGACAGCCCGACCGGCAGCGCTATCGCATTCGATCTGGCCAACACATTGGTTGTCGGCCATGGCGATGCTGACCCCTGCGAAACCGACCAGTGCCGCGCTGACGATGCCGAATCCGGCCACACGCTGACGCCGCTTGTAGGCGGAAGCCGTGCGCGGCCGACGATCGCCGCGCAACCATTCACCGAGGCGACCCTGTCTGATGGGGGTTTCGATGTAGCGATAGCTGGCTTCGGTGATCGGCAACGTCAGGGCCATTGCCCACAGCCATTGCGTGAGCGACATCTCGACGCCTGCCTGCCCACGAATGATCTGGTAGATCGGCCAGTGGTAAAGGTACATGCCGTAGCTGCGTGTGCCGACGTAGTTGAACACCGGGTTGCCCAGCAACCTGCCCATCAGCGCCCGCTGGTGTGTCACGGCAGCAATCACCATCAACGTGAACAGACCGGTGAAGAAGAAGCCGCCGCGGAACAGCCACGGATTGAAGCGAATACCGGTCTGGCGACCGTCGCCCGACAGGGTGATGTTCCACGCCAGAAAGCCCAGCCCGGCGAGACCGGCCAGCGCGAGCAGATCGAGTTGGCGGGCCTTGTTGCGTGCCGCGCCGCGCATCAGCGCCATCGGGCGCCAGACCATGGCGAACGCTGCCCCCATCAGCAAGCCACCGGCGCGGCTGAATGAGCTGAGATACAGCGTCTCGTTGACGCTGATGCATCGACCGAACAGCATCCAATAGCCGTTCATCGCCTCGGGCGCACAGGTCGTTGCCACGTCGCCACCGGCGAAGAGCAACCCAACCATGAACGACAGCCAGGCACTGATGCCGAACAGCCAGATGGCGACACGCGGCAGGCGGCCTCGACCGAGCCGCAAGATGCCGATCATTACCAGCGGCCAGATCAGATAGAACTGTTCCTCGACGGCGAGCGACCACAGATGGCGCAACGGCACGAAGGCTTCGCCGGTGGTGTAGCCCTGCCCGACGAAGATCTGATACCAGTTGCTGCTGTAGAAGATCCCACCCAGGAAATCGCCACGTGTACGGCCCTGCGGTTCACGCTCGAACAGGGCCATGTACACGGCCATCGCGCCCATCATCGCTAGAACCGCTGGCAGCAAACGCCGGAAGCGGCGTAGCCAGAACTGCCCGAGGTTGACCCGACCGGTGCGTTCGTGCTCGCCGATCAACAACAGCGTGATGAGGTAGCCGCTGATGACGAAGAACACTTCGACGCCCAAGAACCCACCGCTCAACCAGGTGTGGTTCGCGTGGTAGAGCATGACGGCCACCACGGCGAAGGCACGCATGCCGTCGAGCCCCGGCAGGTACGGCACTCTGCTGAGTTGCCGCTTGGGCGCGCTGAATGAGCTGGAGGCGCGCGGTGCCGTCCGTGTACTCATCGGGTCTCAAGTATCGCTGATGCGGCACTGCAGAACGTGCTCACCTGCAGAGTTGTGGTCCACTACCTCAGCTGGCGGGACTCGAATCCTGACTGCCCAAGCCGAGGTTGAGTGAGATCGTCCGCGTCGTCGCACTGCGGTTCAGCGTGTAGAAGTGCAACCCTGGCGCGCCTGCCTCGAGCAGCGCGTTGCACAGTTCGGTGGCGATCTCGGCGCCGACTCGGTTGGCTTCGACGACGTCGTCGCCGGCCTTACCGACCCGCTCGATCAGCCACGGCGGAACTTCGGTTCCCGACATGTGTGCCATCCTCGACACCTGGGCGACGTTGGTGACCGGCATGATGCCGGGGATCACCGGCTTGGTCACACCCAGGTCGGCCAGTTCGTCGACCAACGCAACATAGTGATCGACCTCGAAAAAGAATTGGGTGATCGCAAAGTCGGCGCGAGCCAGTTTGCTCGCCAAGTGCTTGCGGTCGTCTTCTCGGTCAGGCGATCGCGGGTGCAGCTCGGGATGCGCCGCAACACCGACAGAGAATCCGCCGAAGTCGACAACGTCGTCGACCAGTTCGCTGGCGTGGCGATACTCGCTGACTGTCGGCACGTCGGCGTCGGCCGGCGGATCGCCGCCCAACGCGAGAATGTTCTCGACCCCCTCGGCGCGGTAGTCGATCAGGATGTCGCGAATGTCTTGGCGTGCATGCCCCTGGCATGTCAGGTGCGCCATTGGCGTGGTTTCCGTTTGGCGGCGTACCCACGACACCAGGTCGCGCGTCTTGTCGCGCGTGCTACCGCCCGCACCGTACGTGACGCTGACGAAGTCGGGTCGCAGGTCCTCGAGTTGGGCGATCGCGTGGCCGAGACTGAGCCAACCGGCTTCGTTCTTCGGCGGAAAGAACTCGAACGAGAACGTCTTCCGCTCGGCGAGTAGGTCGGATATCCGCGCCATGTGCTACCAGCTTGCCACGTCAGTGGCGGAAGTGGCGCTCGCCGGTGAACACCATGGCGATGCCATGCTCGTCGGCGGCGGCGATCACTTCCTCGTCGCGAACGCTTCCGCCCGGCTGAATCACGGCCCGGATGCCGGCCGCCGCCGCCGCGTCGAGTCCGTCGCGGAACGGGAAGAACGCATCGCTGGCACAGACACCACCGTTCGCTCGACCCGCCGAACGCTCGGCGGCGATGCGTGCAGAGTCGAGCCGGTTCTGCTGTCCGGCGCCAATGCCGAATGCCTGGCGATCGTTGGCGTACACGATGGCGTTGCTGCTGACGGCGGCGCACACCTGCCACGCAAACCGCAGGTCGGCCCATTGCGCATCGGTCGGTACGGCCGCCGTGACCACACGCCAGGACGCCTGATCGAGATTGACCGTGTCGACCTCCTGAACCAGCAGGCCGCCGTCGATCGAGCGGATGTCGAGCGCTGCGCCGTACGGCGGCGGGCCGGTGAGCACGCGCAGGTTCTTCTTCTCGGTCAGCACGGCCAACGCGTCGTCGCCGAACGACGGGGCGACAATCACCTCCGTGAACACGGCTGCAAGGGCGTCTGCAAGCGCCGCGGGCACGGCGCGGTTGAGGGCGACGATCCCACCGAATGCACTGACCGGATCACAGGCATTGGCCTTGATGTAGGCGTCGGTGATGTCGTCGCTGACTGCAACGCCGCACGGGTTGGCGTGTTTCACGATCACGCATGCCGGGGCGTCGAAACGCTGAACCAGCCGCCAGGCCGCCTCGGTGTCGAAGAGGTTGAGATAGCTCATCTCCTTGCCGCCGAGTTGCACGGCGTCGTCCCACCAACTGCTACGGCCCTCGACGCGATAGCGGGCTCCCGTCTGGTGCGGATTCTCGCCGTACCGCAGAGACTGCGCCTTGGACAGTGACAGATGCATGGTCTCCGGCAGCACGGCATCGTCGAACCAGGTGGCGATCTGGGCGTCGTAGGCGGCGATCCGCGCGAACGCATCGCGCGCCAGGCGACGCTTGGTCGCCGCACTGATCGCCCCATCGGCGCGCAGTTCGTCGAGCACCACGCCGTAGTCGGCCGGGTCGACAACGACCGCGACGAACTGGTGGTTCTTCGCCGCGGCGCGCACCATCGCCGGCCCCCCGATGTCGATCAACTCGATGCTTGGGTCACTGGCGAAC
>JANOJI010000555.1:0-6004 GCA_031408175.1 Ilumatobacteraceae bacterium | reverse complement strand
GCGCACGTTCCTGACCACCGGCGACAAAGAAAGCCGGGCCTGGACGTTCCGGTTGGGCTCCAAGGCCCCCGAATGCGCGGGCCGAATCCACAGCGATATCCAGCGCGGCTTTATCCGGGCCGAGGTCATTCAATGGGACGAGCTGTTGAAGATCGGCGGCTGGAACAAAGCCAAAGATGTGGGCAAGCTGCGGGTCGAAGGCAAGGACTACGAGTTCCAAGACGGCGACGTCACCGAGTTCCGCTTCAACGTGTAGCAGGGGTTTCGCGGCGTGGACAGTCGCGTCGGTAGAGCTGTGACCTGGTCGTTCGCGTCCGTTGCTGTCCGCCGAGTAGTCCCGAGTCCGCAGAAGCTGCGTACTTTCTGCGTACTCGCGACGTGTTGCTGAACACGCGACTGCCGCCACTCATCGCGCGCCCGCAGGAGGTACAAACACCTCACCCGGACCGCTAGGGACCGACAACGTCCCGTCCATGCTGTTGTCCGCATCCGCCCCTCGGACGCTCGGCGTCGCTGAGGGCGCGCGAGTGCGATTCGGCGAGGAGACCAAGCAGGAGGGCACCTGGGCGGGCCGGCGACTGCTACTCCTCGACGAGCACCCGGCGTTCGAGTTGAGCTTTTGGTGTGGGACCTGTCAGTTCCTCTTCAAGCGGCTCGAAGGAGCGAACCAGACTGCGTCGCTCGAGGACGTCGGAGAACGACTCGCCGACGGACTCGACGGGATCGATGATGCAATCGTCGAACGCTTCGCCGACCTCCTCCCCCAAAAGCACATACGTTCCGATGCTCCTCCAGATCGAGCCGCGCCTGGTGCTCCCAGCTGATGACGATGATTACTTCGCCAACGAACAGGTGGCGACGTGGAACGTCGAGGGGTTCTGGGGCCTGCCGCACTATCCGCAGACGCCCTACTACCGAACCTTCCAGACCGTCGTCAGAGCCGAAGCCCACATGTACGAGGCCGAGGCCCACCTGTATGAGTTCGTCGTTCCAATGGTCCCGCCATCGTGGAACAAGCCGGAGCGTGTCAGGCAACTTGCCGAACAGCTTGTTCGCTCGGCCGGGCCGACCGCGGTCGCCGTGTCGACCCTCGACATCAGCCAGCCGGCCAACCGTGCGGGGCCGGACTACTACGCGCACTGGGGCCTGACGCACTTCCTGCTCGATGGGCATCACAAGCTCGAGGCGGCAGCGCAGATCGGCAGACCACTGCAGCTTCTTTCTCTCCTGTCCGTCGATGCGAGTCTCGCCACTTCCGAACAGGTGCTCAGCGTTCCGGATCTACTCGCGAGACCCTTCGGGCATCGCCCCTCTCTCGCCTGATGACCGTCCACGAACTTCGACGACGGCCTCCTCGGCGGGCGCAACCCGTGCGATGGTGTTCGGCTGCCGCGAGTCGACGCCCCGCCGATCTTCCCGATGTCCATCGAACAGGTGGACGCGCTCCTCGCTGCGACGGCCGAGCCGTTCAAGGCAGCGATCGTGATCGGCGCCGGCCTCGGCTTGCGCCAGTCGGAAGCTGCAGGCCTCACCGTGGATCGGGTCGACTTCCTGCGCCGCTCGGTCACGATCGATCGCCAGTGGCAGCAGGTGACCGGCTCGGCGACCGGAGCGTTCACGTCGCCAAAGACCGAGGCGAGCACGCGCATCGTGCCGGCCGATCAGTCGGTGCTCGACCACCTGGCCGCGCACATCCAGCAGCACGGCCTCGGTGCCGACGGTGTCCTCCTCCACCGCAACGGCGTGCCGTTCGACTCGGCGAAGCTCGGCTACGAGCTGCGAGCTGCTCGTAGACGTGCTGGGTTGCCGGAGTCGATCACGTTCCACGACCTGCGCCACTTCTTCGCCAGCGCCCTGATCCACGCGGGTTGCAGCGTGAAGCAGGTGCAGGCGGCGCTCGGTCACAAGTCCGCCAAGGTCACCCTCGACGTCTACGGCCATCTCTGGCCTGGCGAGGAAGAGCGAGTCCGCGACGCGATCGGTCGCTTGTTCCGGCCGGAGGGCTTGCGCGTCGCCGATTGCTGACCGTTGGAGCGAGTGGCTCGGAGTCGCCGTGCTTTGGTCGCTGGTCGGCGCAGCTTGCGTACGCGAGAGTTGAGGATGGATCACGATGAGTCCGAGGATCGATATGCCCGATTCCTGCAGCGGCATCCAGTCGGCGACCTGACTGCGGGCGAGCTCGAGACGTGGGTCGCAGCCGTGTTGACCAGTGTCGGAGACCAAGAGTGCGTCTCGGAGCTCGTCGTGCAGACGCATGAACGAGTTGCGGTGTCGACGGAACCTACGACCTCGACGCGACGGTTCGATTCCGAGCCTTCGGGCTGGAGTTCCTCACTGTCGTCGAGGTCAAGCAACATCGCCACCCGATCAAACGTGAGTTGGTACAAGTTCTCGATTCAAAGGTCCAGAGCATCGGCGCTCAGAAGGGCATCATGTTCTCGACGTCGCACTTCCAGAGCGGAGCGCTCGCGTACGCCAAGACCCATGGGATAGCCCTCGTGTTCGTGACCGAGGGTCGGCTCACCATCGAACGACGGTCTGCAGATGACCTCCCTCCTCTCTCGAAGGAAGTGGCAGAGGAGTGGGGAGTCGAGCCCATCGCAGGCACCTACTACGGAATGGGCGACAGCGAAGGTTCCACGGCCTGCGCTTACATCGGGCCCGATCGGGCGGACCTCGTCATGACCTACTTGTTTCCGGTCGTGGCGACGCGGCCAGCCAGCGGGTAGCTATCCGACCAACGAAAGGTTCGTGTGACTGGATCAAGCACCGGTCGAAGGGTGAGCGAACAAATCGGCGCGAGCGTCCTGAGAGTTTGTCGGAGCGAGCTTGGCCCCGGCGAAGTGTGCGGCCGACGTGATATCGTCTGATATCGAGGAGGTGCCGTGACTGACATCCTGATTCGCGACGTGCCTGAGGACGTGATCGCAGCCATCGACATCAAGGCCCAGCGACTCGGCCTCTCGCGCACCGAGTATCTGCGGAGGACGCTCACTCGCGAGCGCGACGTAGCACCCGCCGAGGTCTCGGTAGCCGACCTCTCCGCCTTCGCCGACACGTTCGCGGACCTCGCTGACCCTGAAGTCATGGACCGCGCCTGGCGATGACCGACTGGCTCATCGACAAGTCCGCGCTGGTCCGCCTGGGGGCCAGCCCGGATGCAACCGATTAGGCCAACCGCATCGAGCGGGGAGTCGTCCGTGTCACGAGCGTGACTCTGCTCGAAGTCGGCTTCTCCGCTCGCTCGGCCGGCGACCTTCGTCACGCGCTCGGCTCCGCTCCACTGCGGTCGATGCCCGTGGAGTACTTCACCCCAGCGATCGAAGATCGCGCCGTCGAGGTTCAAGCCATCCTTGCCGAGCGGGGCCAGCACCGGGCACCCTCGATTCCCGATCTGCTCATCGCCGCCGTCGCAGAACTGGCACAGCTCACGGTGCTGCACGTGGACAAAGACTTCGAGCTCATCGCCGAAGTCACCGGACAGCCCGTTGAGCGGCTCAGCCAACCCTGACCAACGCTGGTGCGCCCGCCCTGGACTCATCGACGGCGCTGCAGCAACCCCGTGGCGTCGCCGGCCAATGAGATCCCGTCCAACCGGACCTCCTCAACGAGCGGGTTCTTCGACCGGACGAGCTTGCGCCACGATGCCAGCGCATGCTCGACCAGTTGGAGGTCGTTGCCGGTCCACGACCGAATGTCGGCATGGAGGAGCGAGAGGCGCTCGTGCAGGTCGGGTGATTCGAGGTCGTCGATGACGATCAGCAGGTCGATGTCGGACTCGCCGTCGGCATCACCGCGCCCCACCGATCCGAAGAGCCACGCGCCGAGCACGTCGGGCCATCCCGACAGCCGTTCTCGCAACCGCCGGATCAGCTCGCCTCGAAGACCGGCCAGAGCAATCACCGGACCCGCTGCCAAGTGACTCCGGTTCAGCATGACCATCGACGCACGGCCCGCGACCGTCTCGTGCACAAGTCCGATCCGGATGAGCTCCCCGATCACTGCGCTGGCATTGCCTGGCGCGACATCAGCAGCGACCGCGAGCTGTCGCCTGGTGACGGGCTGTTCGAGCCGGGCCAGCGCGTGCAGCAACGCGCCGCGAACGGGAGAAGCCACGTCAAGAACGGGGACTCCAAGATTCATGCCGCCAACGTAGCCGTTATGCTCCAACAATCGATCATATGATCTGCTTACAGATCACATGATCGCCAACCATCGGGGGCGGCGTTGATATCATCTCTGATGTCGCAGGCGAGACGAGACGAGGTACACCACATTGGCATCCAGGAGAACGCTGAACGACCTGAAGCATGACAGGCTCGCCAGCATGAGCGCTCCTGACCGCGCTGTCTTCGACGCGACCGCTAGCGCCACAAGCCTGGCGCTCGACCTCGGCGAGAAGGTCCGCGACGCTCGGGAAGCGATGGGCCTCAGTCAGCGTAAGCTCGCCTCCCGGATGGGCACGAGCCAGGCAGCCGTCGCCCGCCTGGAGGCCGGCGCTGTCGGCGCGACGTTGACGACGTTGCAGAAGGTCGCAGCCGCACTCGAACTCAAGGTCACTATCGAACTCTCGACAGCGAGCTGAGAGCGATGTCCGGTCACCTTCAGCCATGGGCGGATGCCACGGAACGGCACTTTCAGCAAGCTGAGCCCAAGTTGCTGGGCACGAGCAGCGCCGCGGCCCGGACGGTTCTGCAAGTAGACATCGGACGATCCCGTCGTCAGCACGTGGACGATCGTGCAAGTAGTGGTCGACGATATGCGATCGATCGGCGCTGGACATTTGGCCAAGGCGTCCGATCGACTGACGGCGGCCCCCTCACGGGCGGCGATACTGATGTGGCTAGATATTCTCAGTTGAAAGCGCCATAATACTCACATGGAAGCAGGAGTCAGAGAACTACGAGATCGCCTGAGTCACTACTTGAACGTCGTACGCGACGGGCAGGAGGTGACCGTCACCGACCACGGCAAGGCCGTGGCCCGGCTCGTCCCGCTGGACCAACCTCGGGCGCTCGATCGCCTCGTC
Organism: Ilumatobacteraceae bacterium; assembly: GCA_031408175.1. GTDB lineage: Bacteria > Actinomycetota > Acidimicrobiia > Acidimicrobiales > Ilumatobacteraceae > JAENVT01. The sequence goes on along the minus strand of JANOJI010000555.1, from coordinate 975 downwards.
GCCGAGGGGCTGGTCACGCCCGCGCCGGCCGCCAAACGCTCGCGGATACCGCCCCACATCACCGCCAAGGGCACCGTCAGCGACCTTGTGGCCGAACAGCGGCAGTGATCGCCTACTTCGACACCTCCGCGGTGATTCCGCTGCTCATCGGCGAGCCCTCGTCGGCGACCTGCGCCCGAATGTGGAATGAAGCCGCCCGTAGCATCAGCGTCCGCCTGCTCTACCCGGAGGCGCGTGCCGCGCTCGCCAGAGCTGAGCGTATGGGGCGAATCACCAAGCGCCAGCATGCGGCCGCTGTGGCGGAGCTCGAGACGATCGTCACGGAGATCGACCACGTCGAGATCAGCGCCGAGTTGGCACGCGACGCAGGCGACCTCGCCCATGCCCACCAACTGCGCGGGTACGACGCGGTTCACCTTGCCGCCGCAATGGCGGCGCTCGATGCCGAACTCGTCCTGGTCACCGGCGACAACGACCTGGCCGGCGCCGCTCGATCTCTGGGCCTGCCGGTTGCGCTCACACGATGACCGTCGTGCGCACCGAAAGGGTCTGAGCGTGGCTGACATCCTCGTCCCGTGATCGCTGCGATCGACATGAAGGCACAGCGGCCAACCTGACGAGCACAAGGCGTCGCCGCGAAGGCGGTCGTTGCACCACCGTCGCGGAGACGGTCAGCGTGTGACAACCCGAGTGCACATTTCATGACGGAACAGTGGCGGGGCGGGGCGCACCGCGCGAAAATCGCAGCTATGGGCGCCTACACCGAAGTCACTGGGTATCAACCCGACCTGCAGAAGATGACGAAGGGCCACCCGGTGAACAATCTGCAGCAGTTGCTCTTCAAGCACTGCTTCGGCCCGGTGGAGGACGGCTACTTCGGTGACGAGACCGAGCGTTGTCTCAACGACTTCAAGGTGGCCAACGGACTCTCCGCCGACAGCATCGTCGATCAGGCGACGTGGGCGGTGCTGAACG
>JANOJI010000527.1:0-1875 GCA_031408175.1 Ilumatobacteraceae bacterium | reverse complement strand
CGCCGGTTCGGTGAGCGGATATACGGGTGGTCGTGAGCGTTCTCGTCGCCGTCGAGTGAGTGTTATGCGCCGTCGATTTCATTGACGGCGCGTTGCAACATCGCTTCGATGTCGTGCTGTCGGCCGTGAGCGGGCGGATGCCGGCGATCCGAGTCGAGCAGGCCGATGATCGTGGCGATGTCAGCCCACCGGTTGAACGTCCCCCCGGTGTGATGCTCCCATTCGCGGGTGAACGCCTCGGCGGTGTTCAACCTGTCGTACAGCAGGTTGATTCGGCAATGGGCGACGTCCATCGAGGGTAGGCCGACGCTGGCTGCTTCCCAATCGACGAGACCCGACACTTTCTTTCGGTGCCACAACACGTTCCCGGGGTAGAAGTCACGGTGGATGAACGTGCGGTCCTGATCGGGGACCGGACCGTGAAAGATCTCGATCGCCCGTTCCCACAGCGCCGGTTTGGTCGCCCATTTCGGCAACGCATACGACTCCTGGGCGTATACCGCGAAGGGGCGCACGGCGCTCGCCGCGAGGGCATCGATGCTGTGGACGTCGATAAGCACCTCGACGAGTTGGCGCATCCAGCGCTGGTTCGCCCCCCACTGTGGCCGCCCAGGAAGTTCGGTCATCAACACCGCTGGTGTGCCGGCGTGTTCACCGGCTGGATCGACGCCGATCAGACGAGGAGTCGGCGTGGCGATCCGTTCGACGAGTTCCAGCACGATGGCCTCATGCGCGGCGATGGCCGGGTCGGCGGCGATCTGGTCGGGGCGGACGTAGCGGCGCAACACCAGCGGGGCACTGTCACCGTCAGCGAGGGTGACGGTGACCCGGTGCATCGCTAGCGACGCACCACCTGGCATCGGTTCCACCACGTCCACCGATCTTGCTCCGACCACGGAGGTGACCCACGCCAACGCCTCGGCTGGCGGAGCGGCACGCTGCAGAGCTCTCGTCACCTCACTGTCACCGCGACCGTGAGCACCCGACACCATCGCCACAGTCTCGCCGCCCAAGCCACACATCATCACCCAACCGACCACCGGAATAACCCGACACGATTACCGGAACAACCCGAGCCCGTTGTCCACGACCGATGCGAGCCGGCAATCGGCGTGCACGCTTTGCTCGTTACGCGTATTTCCGACGTGGCGCGGATCGGCAGATATGAGCCCGATGTCGTGCGATCTCGGTGCCTACTGGTGCGTTCGGCAATGTGCCTCAAGCTCTTCCACTACACGGCGAGCCCATTCCCGTCCAGCTGCGAGCGCACAAAGATTCTGGCTTCGCAGGACTCGGCCGTCGTCGAGCACAAGAGAAATCCATTCGCCTCCCCCGTACAACGACATCGGCCGATCGAGGCGAAACCCAGCGACATGCGTCCACGGAACGCCGACCCGTCGACCGCTGTACTGACGGATGGTCACACCGCGCTCGTCGCACACCATTCCGCAGCGGTAGGCCCACACAAGCCACAGTGCCGTAACGAGGGCGATGACTGTTCCGGCGGCTCTTCCTGCGGCCGGCGCGGACGTGTTCAGTGCCAGCCCGAGGGTCAGCAAGAACATGAAGTCGAAAAACAAGGTGACGACGAGCCAGGCGACGCGATTTCGATAGAGGGTGGGCGCGCTCACTCCGGTCATGTTCGCACGACGTAATCAGCAATCGCACGCTGCTGCCGTCGAATGCCCGCTCGGGCGCGCCAACGCCAGCACGATCACACGCCCAGAACAACGCTGGGCGATATCGGCATTCATGCGTTCATCCGTCACCGTCAACAGGAACGGACGAGGGTCACCACCAGTTTCGCCACCATGCCCCCTCCTCATCACGAGATGTCACTCGCATCTTCGCCGAGGCGACGAGGACAACGGCAAG
>JANOJI010000512.1:0-3160 GCA_031408175.1 Ilumatobacteraceae bacterium | reverse complement strand
CGTCAACCGAACTTTTCGCATCGCCACCGCGATCATCGCCGTACAGGTGGTAATGCTCCTCGCCCTGGGTGCAAGTGCTGTTTCGGGGCAGTTCGACGGTTCCGACGAGCCCGATTGGAACCGTCTCGGTCTCGTCCTGATCGTCTGCGGCGTCGTCACACTGCTCGGGTTGGTCGCGCGGTACCGGCGCCCGGTGTCAGGTCTGGCACTGGTCTGCCTGCCGGCGTTCGTCTCGATGTTCGCCGTCTGGTGGACCCCGATCGTGATCTCGAGTCCGATCGTCATCGTTCTGGCACTCGTCACGACTCGCTGGGAGACCATCGGCCAGGCCGGCCGGAGCACCGACGTCCTCACGATGGGCTGACGACACAATTTGTGAGTCGGTGTCACCCAATGGCTGTCGAACAACGTCTGTTCTGGATACCAAGTCAAAGGAGACATCACATGGACAAGAGACTGCTTTGCGTAGCTGGCGGGGCTGTGCTGCTCGCCGGCATCTTCACAGCCACCACCGCCGGTGCCCATTCTCGATCGGCGAAGGCAACGCTCGCCGCCGCGGATGGTACCAAGGTCGGCAATGTCGAGTTCAAGACCGACGACGGGTACACCGAGGTTCGGGTCGAACTCTCCGCGGTAGCCGGCGTCGACGCCTTCCACGGATTCCACATCCACGCCAACGACGTTGTCACCGAAACGAACGGTGAAGGTTGCATCGCTGACCCAGCGGCCGATCCATCGACATGGTTCGTGTCCGCCGATGGTCACTACAACCCGACCGGGCAAACTCACTCGCATCATGTCGGTGACATGCCGGTCGTATACGTCAATGCTGACGGCAGCGTCGAGACCCGTTTCCGGATCGACAAGATCAACCCGAGCGATCTCAGGGGCAAGGCGGTCGTGTTGCATGCCGGCGCCGACAACTTCGCCAACGTGCCCCTCGGCGCGGGCGCGACGCAGTACACAGCGAACTCGCCTGAAGCCACTGCAGCGACCGCGAGGACCGGTAACGCCGGCAACCGGATCGCCTGCGGAGTCATCGCATCGAAGTGACCGCCACGCCACACACGCGACGATTGGGCCGCTAGACGGCGCGCCCGAGGAACCCAGCGAGCCGATCTGCTGCGCAGGCGGTCGGGTCAACAGCGACCTTCGGGCCGAACGGTGCGACGCCGTCGGGTCCGCGAAACTGGTCAGGGATCATGGCCTGTGCCGCGGACAGCAACTGCTCGGCCATCTCCGGCGCGAGGTCGGTCGACTGCCCAGTGGCCCGGGCGAGATCCCAGGCGTGGGTGAAGTGGTCGACGGTCGCCAAGGCCATGAACCCTGCGCCAGGGAATGTGCCGAACGGCAGCGTGATCATTCTTTCGAGCGCCCCGTCTGCACCGAAGGCGGCGAGTGCGCCGGCACTGGCGGTGTCGTACGCGGCGACGATGTCGCCGGTGGTGTAGTCGGTGTTCTCCGTTTCGTCGTCCTCGGGTGACGCTCCTGCATTGGTGGTGATCTCGAACCAGTGGGCGCCACCGACGAGGTGGTTGACGACACGGCGTACGTCCCATGACGCGCACGGCGTTGGATCGTCGAGCTGATCGGCCGTGACGTTGGTGAGCACGCCCCGAGCAGTAGCGAACGCGGCGGCAAGTGTTTCAGTGCTCATCGAACCCCTCCTTGATGATGAAGATCTCCCCAGACGCTATTCGCTGTCGACTACCCAACGGATCACCACCGCGATCAACTCCGTCCATGAGTGCTATCCGAGTGCAACGATGGGCGACATGACAGAAGCGGTTCCGTTCGACGCCATCGTGATCGGAGCCGGTCAAGCCGGTCCCGGCATCGCCCACCACCTCGTGGACGCTGGCCAGCAGGTCGCCTTGGTCGAGGCCGACAAGGTGGGCGGAACATGCCTGAACCGGGGCTGCCGTCCGACCAAGGCATTGCGGGCATCGGCCAGAGTCGCTCATCTCGCGCGGACCGCCGGACGTCACGGTGTGCACACGGGCGACATCACCATCGACTTTGCTGCGGTGATGGCTCGCAAGGACGCCTTGATCGACGGTTGGGTCGACGGGTATGCCGAGTCCCTCGGCCACACCGACGGGTTGACGCTGCTGTACGGCGAAGCCCGATTCACCGGTCGCTCAGATTTCGGGTTTGCGGTAGCCGTTGGAGATCGCTCGCTGACTGCCCCCCACGTGTTCCTCAACGTCGGCACCCGCGCCACAAAGCCACCAATCCTCGGCCTCGACGACGTCCCATGGCTCGACAACGACCTGGTGCTGCATCTCGACGAGGTCCCGGCCCACCTCGTGATCCTCGGTGGCAGCTACATCGGCCTCGAACTGGGGCAGCTGTTCGCCCGCTTCGGCTCAGCGGTCACCATCATCGAGCACAACGAGCGAGTCGCGGCGCGCGAGGACGCCGATATCTCCGCCAAGATCGCTCGTTTCCTGACTGCCGAAGGCCTCGACATTCGCACCGCGACGACGGTCGAGCGGGTCGAGCCCTGCGGCGATGGAGTGCGCGTGCACGTCGTGGGTGGCAACCCGATCGACGGTTCGCACCTGCTGGTTGCGATCGGACGAACACCCAACACCGACACGCTCGACCTCGAACGCGTCGGGCTGCCGACCGACGACCGCGGCTACGTGACGACCGACGGCGTGTTCCGCACCGGCGTCGACGGTATCTGGGCACTGGGCGACATCAACGCCCGCGGCGCGTTCACGCATACGTCGTACCAGGACTACGAGATCCTGGTCGATCACCTCAGCGGTGGTCGCCGCACCGCGGACGGGCGCATCACGACGTATGCGATGTTCACCGACCCACCCCTCGGCCGGGTTGGCATGACCGAACTGGAAGCCAGGGCATCGGGACGCAAGGTGAGCAAGGCGACACTTCCGATGTCGAGCGTGACGAGGGCCGTGCTCGACGGAGAGACGGACGGACTCATCAGCATTCTCGTCGACACGGAGACCGAACGATTCCTCGGCGCGTCAGCGCTCGGCATCTCCGGCGACGAGATCGTGCAGATCGTCAGCGCCCTCATGCACGCCGATGCGCCATACCGCGTCCTGGCCGAGATGCTGCCGATCCATCCCACCGTCGCCGAGTTCTTTCCGACGATCCTCGGGAGCCTGCAGCCGCTCGGCGATTA
>JANOJI010000510.1:0-10824 GCA_031408175.1 Ilumatobacteraceae bacterium | reverse complement strand
GCAAGCTCGGCTGTCGGCCACGCATAGGCAAGGTCGGCGCCGATCGACTTCGAGTTCATCACGACGTAGGCACCGCCGTAGGCCTTGCGAGTGATGATCTGAATGCGCGGCACGGTGGCCTCGCAGTAGGCGTACAACAACTTCGCGCCGTGGCGAATGATGCCGCCGTACTCCTGGTCGACGCCGGGCAGGAAGCCGGGAACGTCGACGAAGGTGAGCAGGGGGATGTTGAACGCGTCGCAGGTGCGTACGAAGCGCGCCGCCTTCTCGGAGCTCTCGATATCGAGCACGCCCGCCAGCATCAGCGGCTGATTGCCGACGATGCCCACCGGATGGCCGTCGACGCGGCTGAACCCGCAGACGATGCTCTTCGCCCAGTGCGGGAAATACTCGAAGAACTCGCCGTTGTCGACGACCTCGCGAATGACCGCCTTCATGTCGTACGGCTGGTTGGCACTGGCCGGCAACAGGTCGTTGAGCGCGGGGCACAGCCGGTCGGGATCGTCGCCGGTGTCGACATGCGGTGGCTCTTCGAGGTTGTTCGACGGCAGGAAGCTGAGCAGGAAACGCACGTCCTCGAGGCACGACTTCTCGTCGGGTGAGACGAACGTGGCCACACCACTCTTCGAGGCGTGGCTCATCGCGCCGCCCAGCTCCTCGAGCGTCACTTCCTCGCCCGTGACCGTCTTGACCACATCAGGCCCGGTGATGAACATGTGGCTCGACTCGCGCACCATGAAGATGAAGTCGGTCATCGCTGGGCTGTACACCGCGCCGCCAGCGCATGGCCCGAGAATGACCGAGATCTGTGGCACCACTCCGCTCGCCAGCACGTTGCGATAGAAGATGCCGCCATAGCTGGCCAGCGACACGACACCCTCTTGGATGCGCGCCCCGGCACCGTCGTTGAGGCCGATCACCGGTGCGCCGACCTTGAGCGCCAGGTCCATCATCTTGTGGATCTTCTCGGCGAACACCTCGCCCAGCGCACCACCGAACACGGTGAAGTCTTGACTGAACACGAACACCTTGCGCCCGTCGACTGTGCCCCATCCCGTGATCACGCCATCGGTGTATGGCCGCTCTTCGAGCCCGGCGGCATGGGCCCGGTGGCGGGCCAACAGGTCGAGTTCGTGGAAGCTGCCCGGGTCGAGGAAGCAGTCGAGCCGCTCGCGGGCCAGCATCTTGCCCTTCTCGTGCTGGCGTTCGACCGAGCGTGGAGAACCGGCGTTGTACGCCTGCTCGCGGCGCTGTCGAAGATCCTCGAGCTTGGCGTCCATTGGATTGCTCATTGCCGCCCAACCTAGCGGAGTGTTTCCGGGCACCCCGTCCGGGCGCGAAACACTCCATTAGGTTTGGGGCGATGCCGTTGCCCATTTCGCCACCGCTGTCGCCGATGCTGTCGAAGGCCGCTGCCGAGATTCCGACCGGCGAGGGATGGCACTACGAGCCGAAGTGGGATGGCTTCCGCTGCATCGTCTTTCGTGACGGCGACCACATCGAGTTGGCCAGCCGCAACGAGCGGCCGTTCACCCGGTACTTCCCCGAGTTGTTGGCACCGCTGCTGGCATCGCTGCCGCAGCGATGTGTTGTCGACGGGGAGATCGTCGTGCCGGCCACCGATGATCGCGGCCTCGACTTTGACGCCTTGCTGCAACGCATCCATCCTGCCGAGTCGCGCGTTCTGCGCCTGGCCGCCGAAACGCCGGCGTCGTTCGTCGCCTTCGACCTGCTCGCCCTCGACGACGACTCGTTGCTCGATCGTCCGTTGGCGGAACGGCATCAACTGTTGACCGCGCAGCTTGCCCACGCGACACCACCGGTCTACCTATGCCCGCACACCACCGATGCCGCTGTCGCTCAACGCTGGTTCACCGAGTTCGAGGGCGCCGGCCTCGACGGCGTGATCGCCAAGCGGCAGAGCGACCCGTATACGCCCGACAAGCGCACGCTGATCAAGGTCAAGCATCAACGCACCGCCGACTGCGTGATTGCCGGCTATCGAGTCCACAAGGACGGCAACGGCGTCGGATCACTGTTGCTCGGTCTGTACGACGACGAAGGCGATCTGCACCATGTCGGTGTGGTGGCATCGTTCACCGTCAAGCGGCGTGCCGAGCTGCTGACCGAACTGGAGCCGCTCACTCACAACGCGCTCGACAACCATCCATGGCGGGACTGGGCGGAATGGATGGCGCGGGCCGAGGGCTCGGGGACGCGAATGCCCGGCGGCGGCAGCCGGTGGAACGCCGGCAAGGATCTCAGCTGGGTGCCGTTGCGCATCGAGCGCGTCGCCGAGGTGACGTTCGGTCAATTGCAGGAGGGGCGGTTTCGCCATGGGTCGCAATTCGTGCGATGGCGGCCCGATCGCCTCCCGGAATCATGTCGCTACGACCAGCTCGAGGTAGCAACCCCGCTGGCGTTCGCCGCCGTCGTCGGGCGGGCGCCTACGGCGTCGTCGTAAGCAACTGCGTCGAATCCCCGGTCGCGACCGTCGTGCCGTCGGTCAACAGCACCGTTTTCGAGCCGATCGGTGTTTCACCGAATCGCACCGTCACGGTCCACACGCCCGGCGAACCGAGCGGCAGGCCTTGCTCGATCGGCAACACGGCGACACCGGCAGCGGTCAGCGGCACGTTCAAGACGACGCTCGGTACGGTTGCGCCGACCGGCGGGCTGAAGGCAATGGCCAATCCGGCGATACCTGTCTCGGGCCGAACCACCTCGACACGAACCGCGTTGGGGCCGACCACGGCGCTGAAGCGCACGGTCACATCGGCGGCGTCGTTGGTGATCTGCAGACTGGCGGCAAGACCCTTGGTCCCATCGGCGACCGCCGCAACCTTCGGCGGCGACAGCGACAGCATCCATGCCGTCAGAGCCAGCACGACGATGCCGCACACCGCTTCGATGCCGACAGCGCGACGCAACCGGATCGCCAGCTGACCGGTCATCGCATCGACCCGGGCAACGCGCTCCTTGATGAACTGACGAGCGGCAACTCCGAGGAAGACCATGGCCCCAACGGCGATCGCCTTCAAGAACAGCACGCGGCCGTGACTACTGGTGAAGACCTCGCCCCAGTCGAGCCGGTACATCTGGATGAAACCGGTGAAGATCGTGACTGCCAGCGCGGGCGTCGAGATCCGGGCAAAACCTCGAACGGCATGGACCAGATCCTCCTCGCCGGGGCCGGCCAACACCACCCGCGCCAGCAGGATGAGCCCGCCGAGCCAGACCGCCATCGCCAGTGCATGGGCGATGCCGGTGGCATAGCCGAGGAAGGCCAATTGGCCGCCGCTGCGGCTGAACCCGAGCGTCGCCACGGCGAGTCCGGGCAAGGCCAGCGCCGGCAGTTGCGTCGCCGGGTCGATGACGCGTTCGGGCCGCATCACCACCCAACCGCTGAGGAACACGAAGATCACCCTGGCAAGCGCGGCGATGCCCGGAGTCGTGTCGGTGAGCCCGCTCCACGACGTCGGTGACAACGAACTGCCAATGCCCTCGCCCGAAATGCGCGCTGCCACACACGCGGCGTTGAAGATCGCGAAGGCCAGCGTCAGCAGCCAGGCGGAGCGAAGGAATCGCACGGTGAGGATGTATTCGACACCTTCGGGCCAGGCCGTGGCGATCAGCACCAGCGCGCCGAACAGCACCGCAACGCCGAGCGTGATCAGCAGCCGCGACAGACCCAGCGGCCCGGCGGATCCTGTCTCGGGCGTGGCCGCGTCGTCGGTCGGCGTCGTTGCGTCAGGCACAACCGTCGAACCCGACGCTGGAGTCGACACAGCGGCGGGTGTTGTCGCTGCCGGAACCAGCGTGGCGAGCGTGTCGTTGGCGATTGTGAAGAGAAACGTCGAGCTGCCACCGCCTTGCCCGTCGGGTTGGCTGACCTGCCACGCGACCGCGCACTCGCCCTTCGGCAACGGATTGGGAACAGACACGCTGAGCGAGACGCCGTCGAGACCGACCTGCGGCGTGCCGACGGCAACCGAAGTTCCGCCACAGACGACCTCAACGGTGTTGGTCGCGCCGAGTGCGTTCGCAAAGGTGAGCAGCAGCGAGGGTGGCGAGGTTTCGACAGTGCTGCCAGCAGCGGGGGACGACGACACCAGGGTGTTGTCGGCCGCCTCGACGCGAGAGACAGCAAACGCCCCAACGGCGGCACTGCCCACGAAGACGGCGAGGGCGAAGAGAGCGAGTGCGCGAGGGATTGCGCGAGGGATTGCGCGTGCGGGCGAGTAGAACCTATTCATGCTGGTAGCTCAACGCTAGAGGATGGGCGCGAGCGGCCGACGCCACCCTGATATCAGCCCGTTATCAGCCCAGCCGCGGTGGGTCGTGAGCGAACTCAATGTCGCACCCCCTGAGTAGGCTCCACGTCGATGGCTACACAGTCGCTCTATCGCCGGTATCGGCCGCGCCGTTTCAGCGAGGTGCGCGGCCAGGAGCACGTCGTTCGCGCCCTCCGCAACGCGGTGATCAATCAGCGAGAGGGGCAGGCCTACCTGTTCTCCGGCCCGCGTGGCACCGGGAAGACCACGTCGGCACGCATCCTCGCCAAGGTGCTCAATTGCGAGCGACCGCTCGATGGCGAGCCGTGTTGCGAGTGCGACTCGTGCCTCGCCGTCGAGCGCGGCACCAGCTACGACGTGCACGAACTCGATGCGGCCAGCAACAACGGGGTCGACGCGATGCGCGATCTCATCGAGAAGGCATCGTTGGGCACTCCGGGTCGCCACAAGGTGTACATCCTCGACGAGGTACACATGCTCTCCAAAGCTGCCGAGGCGGCGCTGTTGAAGACGCTCGAGGAGCCACCGCCGCATGTCGTGTTCGTGCTGGCCACCACCGATCCACAAAAGGTCAGCGACACCATCCGCAGCCGCGCGCAGCACCTGCAGTTTCATCTGCTGCCGATGGACGTGCTCGAACAACACATCCGCTGGTTGGCCGCTGACGCCGGTATCGACGTCACCGACGCTGCCATCGAGGCCGTGTTGCGACAGGGCGGCGGTTCAGCTCGCGACACGATCTCGGCGCTCGAACTCGTCGCCGCGAGCGATGGCGAAGCGCCCGAGTCCACACCGCTCGACGAGTTCGTCGAGGCGTTCATCGAGCACGATCCCGGTCGGGCGCTGGCCGTGGTGGCTCACGCCGTGCTGCAAGGTAACGACCCGCGCACCTTGACCGAGGAGATCATCCGCCATCTGCGCGACTGTTTCTTGGCGCTCATGGCTCCCGAATTGGTGCAGCTTCCGGCGCAGCGCGAGGCGGAAGTGTCGTCGCTGGCCAGCCGTCTGGGTGCCGCGTCGATCGTGCGGGCGATGGAACGCCTTGGCGAGATGCTCGTCGAGATGCGTCACGCACCTGATCCGCGATTGCTGCTCGAGGTCGCGTTGGTGCAGTTGACCCACGATGCCGCCGGCGCCGACCTCCACAGTCTGATGTCCCGCCTCGAACGTCTCGAGCAGAGCGTCGCCGCAGGAGTCGCCGCGGCCCCACCGGCCAAGGCGGTGCCCATCGATCCCAGCACTGGGCGGGCGACCATCGGCGGTCGCGCCCGCCGCGAGGCAGGCCCGAACTCCGCGTCAACTTCTGGGCCAAAGACCGAGCACCCATCGCAGCCCGCTGCCGACAAGGTCGCGCCCGAGCCATCAGCGGCGGCACCGGCGGCCGCGACGTCGATCGAAGACAGCCAGATCCCATCGCTGTTCGAGACCCAGGTACGCCCGGCACTGCGCGGCATGACCAAGGCGATCTACATGGGCGCCCACGTCGGCACCATGTCGGGCGAGGCGTTGGTCATCAGCTTCGCCGGCGAGCCCCATCGCATACGAGCCGAGGAGTATCGACGCGAGGTCGAAAAGGCGCTCGCAGCCGCTGCGGGTCGTGCTGTGCCTCTGTCGTTGGTCGTCGATCATGCAACGGCGCACGACGACAATGTCGTGCAGCTGAAGCGCAGCGAACCGGCTCAGGCCGACGAAGACATCGACACCGGGGATCTCATCGATGTGCCCCCCGATGCGATCGTCTCACCGATCGATCGGTTGACGCAGGCGTTCCCCGGCTCTGAGATCATCGAGGAGCGCACCTGATGGCGGTCTACACCCAACCCGTCCAGGCCCTCATCGACGAGCTCGGTCGCCTGCCCGGCATCGGCCCGAAGTCAGCGCAACGCATTGCCTTCCACCTTCTCAAACTGCCGACCGACGACGTGACCCGACTGGCGATGTCGATCACCGACGCGAAGGCACGTGTGCGCTTCTGTGTGCGCTGCTGGAACTTTGCCGATGGCGAACTCTGCCCGATCTGTCTCGACGATCGACGAGATGCAACGACACTGTGTGTCGTCGAGGAATCGCGCGACATCGTCTCGATCGAGAAGACCGGCGAGTTCCGCGGTCGCTATCACGTACTGCTCGGGGCGATGAGCCCGCTCGATGGGATCGGCCCAGAACAGTTGAAGATGAAAGAGCTGTTCGCCCGGCTCGAGCCTGAAGGCGTGCAAGAGGTGATCGTCTGCACCAACCCCAATACCGAGGGCGAGGTCACCGCCCTGTACCTGGCGCGCATGATGCGGCCGTTCGGGATTCGGGTCACCCGCATCGCCAGCGGTCTGCCCGTCGGCGGCGACCTGGAATACGCCGACGAGTTGACACTCGGTCGTGCGCTCGAAGGCCGTCGCGAACTGACTGCCTGAGCTTGACAAACCCGACCTGGCGGGCCCTGCCCGGAAAAATAGGCTGGGGTACCACTCCTGGACCTGGTAGCGGGCGGACGGGCCAGCTCCAGAGGCGGTACCCCAGAACTCACGTTGACAACGGGACGATGTTGTGAACGGCTATGTGACGGTTACATTACGACATGACGGCGTGGATGTCAAGCAATATCTACGCCTAGTGATCGACCGACTACTGCTCGCCTAACTTCGGCCTCAAAGGCTACGAACAAGTAACGCGTCGCCCTGGCCACCACCACCGCACAATGCGGCCGCTCCAAGGCCTCCGCCACGTCGGCGCAGCTCGTGGAGCAACGTCAGCGCCAGTCGATTTCCACTCATGCCGATCGGATGGCCGAGGGCGATCGCACCGCCGTTGACATTGACGATCTCGTCGGTGACACCGAGCTCGCGCATCGAGGCGATGCCGACGGCGGCAAAGGCCTCGTTGATCTCGAACAGGTCGACGTCGACGACCGTCTTGCCGACGCGTGCCAAGGCGGCCTGAATGGCACGGCTCGGCTGATGCAACAACGACGCGTTGTCGGGCCCGGCAACCATGCCATACCCGACGACTTGTCCGAGCGGGGCAAGACCACGGGCGTTGACCGCTCGTTCGCTCATCATCACCAGCGCGCATCCGCCGTCGCTGATCTGCGAAGCATTCGCCGCGGTGATGGTGCCCTCGCGGTCGAATGCCGGCCGCAACGTCGCCAGCGATTCCATCGTCGTGCCGGGCCGCACGCCCTCGTCGGTTTCCACGAGGATCGGCTCGGCGCGCTTCTGGGGAATGCTGACCGGTGTGATCTCCTCAGCGAAGCGACCATCCTTGATCGCGTTCGCCGCCCGCTCGTTCGACTTCATCGCGACTTCATCCTGCTGGTCGCGGGTGATCCCCCCGGCTGCATAGCGCTCGGTGCCGAGCCCCATCAGGCACGCATCGAACGCGCACCACAGGCCATCGCTGATGATCGCGTCAACGAGTTCGGCGTTGCCGTAGCGAAACCCACCGCGGGCGCCGGCCGCGAGGTACGGGGCGTTGGTCATGCTCTCCATGCCACCGGCGATCACGATGTCGGCATCGCCAGCCGCGATCATCTGATCGGCGAGGTAGATCGTGTTGAGTCCCGACAGGCAGACCTTGTTGATGTTGACGCTGGGAACACTCATGGGGATTCCTGCCTTGACGGCTGCCTGGCGCGACGGAACCTGGCCCTGGCCGGCCATCAACACCTGCCCCATCAACACGTGTTCGATCTCCTCGGGCGCGACCCCGGCGCGCTCGAGCGCAGCCTTGATCGCCAAGCCGCCAAGGTCCGCTGCGGACAGCGAGGCGAACGCACCACTCAACTTTCCGATCGGTGTGCGGGCTCCGGCGACGATGTACGACCCTGCCATGGCTGGCTCCTGTCTCTCACGACTTGCTCGAGAACAACTTACGGCGTGGTAGGCGTGGTATTGGCCAACAACGTATACACATCGGCAGTTTCGTAACCCAAGGCCCACAGCACCACACCCGACCAACCGGCATCGAGCGCGGCCTGGGCGTGCATCTGGATGGTCGTCGCATCGGGGTAGTAGACGAAGTGGCGAACGGTGCACGACAGCTGAACGTTGGGCGGCGTCAAGCGCAGCGCAGGCTGCAGGCCGGCCCCCGCCCCGGTAGCGCTTGTGGGGACCGCTGGCACGGCGCGAACGGGCCGAATGTACGGCGGCGCCGGAATGGGCGTCGTGCTGTATCCCGTCTCGACCACGTCGTAGGTAAAAAACACCTCACCCGAGATGTGACGGACGAGGGTTGGCTGTGCGCCGTGGGCGACGACCACGTCCGGCACGTTCTCCAACTCGATACTGGTGGTCCGAAGTGCCCCGTCGGGGCAGATCTCGGCGGTGTTCACCTTGCGACCCCAATTGCGGCCGTATGCCGGTATGCCGAGCTGCAGCTTGTCGTTCGGCACGATCGGGTCGTTGTAGGCGATGACGAGGTTGACCCACGACATCGGTGAGATCGGGCCCGGCGCACTGACGCTCCAGTCGTAGACCATCAGCTTGACCCGATCGGCGTAGACACCCATCTGTTGCGGGTCGTACACCCAATAGCCGCGCCGCACGTCGACGTCCATCCACGTCGGCGGGATGGTGACCGACAAAAGTTTGCCTTTGTCGTGCAATGCCGCGGCCAACTCAGCGACGAAGGCGACCCAAACCGGTCGAGTGCTGTCCCACGACGCAGAGCCGTCGCTGAACGCGAAACCTTCGTAGTCGAGATCGATGCCGTCGAAGCCATTGGTCATCACCAGATTGACGATGTTCTGCACGTGCTGCGTACGGCTGGTGGTATTGGCAAGGATGACCGTGGCCATCATCCACTTGCCGCTGCCATCGGTGATCGACGGCAAGACATTGATGCCCCCCCGGTCACGTGCGGCTTTCACCGTTGCGTTGAGTTGGGATTGCGAGCCCACTAGCCCGATCGTGCCGTCGGGTAGAGCGGTGTAGAAGAACGGCGAGATGTCGTTGAACATCGTCGAGGCAGCAGGATCGGAAAATGCGACTCGGCCCTGCGGTGCATTCCAGTACGGAACCCAACCGCTGACAAAGCGATTCGGGTTGCAGGCGCTGAGCACGATCATCGCCGCTGCAACGAGTGTGGCGCGCCAGGAGCCGCTTCTGCGAACGTTGGGCACCACGCAAGGATACTGGTCAACCGCGGAGGGTGTGCCGCGGTCGAGCGTTCGCCGCCGGACCGCGCCCGCCGTCTGCTTCACTGAGTGGATGATGTTGACCGAGATCGACCACATCGCCATCGCCGTTCGCGACCTCGAAGCGGCGATCGACTACTACCGACGCGCGTTCGGCGCAGAGGTGCATCATCGCGAGATCCTCGACATCGACGGCGTCGAGGAGGCGCTGATCAAGGTGGCCGACAGCTACATCCAACTCTCCGCCGCTACGCGACCGGATTCACCGATTGCCAAGTCGATCGAGAAGCGTGGAGAGGGCCTGCATCATGTCGGCTATCGCGTCAGGGATTGCGTTGCCGCGTTGGCCGCGATGGTCGCCGCCGGTGCGACAGCGATCGATTCAGTTCCTCGGCCGGGCAGCCGTGGCACGACGGTGGCCTTCATCCACCCGAAGGGAAGCCTGGGCACATTGATCGAACTCGTGCAGGAGTAGACGCCCTGCACGAGTCCTGCGCTCGTTCAGCGCAGCGAGAGCGCCTCAGTGCTGCCGCTGCTGACCAACCAGCCCTCTTCGTGCATGCGTTGCTCGACCAGTTCCGCGACTTGGGCGCGTAGCTGAGTGTTCTCCTCGAGGCATTGCTGCAGCGCCGATGTTGCCTCGGCCAGATTCTGCTCGAGGCGGCCGAGGCGGGACCCGGCGTCGCCGGACAGATCGCCGCTGTTGCTGCGCCGCTCGAGACCGTCGAGGCGCGTGTTGACCTCGTTGCGCAGCTTCTCGAGCAGGCCGATCAACGTGGCCTGCGAACGATCGAGATCGGCACGACCCTCAGCCTTTCCCGACTCGAAGTCCTGCTTGGCGATCGTCGCGTAGGCAGCCATCGATGTGTACTGCGCCATCACCTGCTGCTCGACCTTGACCAGACGCTTGCGAAACTCGATCGCTGTCGCTGACGCAACCTCGGCGGATTCCTCCGGCAGGAACGGCTCCAGCAGTTCGTCGAGTTCGGTCCAGCTCTTGTCGTTGCGTCGCATCGTCGCCGTCCTTCTTTCACCAGTTCACCGGGCGCCCGCGCGGACGCACGTAGGACGTATCGGCTGGCGCACCTTGATTCTTGAACGCGAAGGTCTTGATAAACGATTGAGGAATTTCCTCTCAAGCAGCGGACAGATCAGTCCGATCATTGATTTGCGCTAGCGGGGACCACCAATGGCGTTCACAACGTGGATTCGACACCTTAAAGCGGGAGGAACGCTCATCATGGAAAACCACATTGCAGTTGAAGAGAAGAAGCAGGACAAGGGATTCACCCTTGTTGAATTGCTGATCGTCATCGTCATCCTCGGCATCTTGGCCACCGTCACGGTGTTCGCGGTGCAGGGCATCACGACCCGAGGCAAAGAGACAGCCTGCCGGGCTGA
>JANOJI010000188.1:0-5357 GCA_031408175.1 Ilumatobacteraceae bacterium | reverse complement strand
CGCTGCGTCTGGTAGTGATGCTGATCGCCGTCGACCGAGTGCTCGGCACGCGCCCAGCAGTACGGCAGCCCGAAGACGGATCGCGCCACGACAACGGCCGCTGATCGCGGGACATCGAGCGAGAAGAACCACACCGCTCGCCGACCCAGTGCATCGATCACGTACGTCCGCACGTTGACCTCGATGAACGTCCCCAGCCGCCGCATCGGCGGTGTACGACCGAGCTGCACGTCGCGCATCTCGAACGGGATCAGTCCGACCCATGCCGCACCGTCGAACGTGTCGACGCGCACCCCGGCAGGGAGCAGCCGCTGGACATCGGCCGGTTCGTACGGCCAGTGGAAGTACGCGAGTTCGCTCCAGCGCTGACGGAGGACCGCGCGCCGATCCCACGGTGGAGGGTCCGGCGAGATCTGCTCGAGGCTGCGATCGGTGATGGGTTGCACGGCCAGCTCGATCAACCGAACGGCCCGGCACGGAGCAGGCAACGATCGGAAGCGGCCACAGGTGACGGCGGTTCGACGACGAGGAGGGCAGCGATCATGACAGCCAGATCGGCACTCGTGGCCTCGTTCGGTGGTGCGACCGCCGCCGCACCGGTGCGCTCGAGGTCGGCAGCGTTGGCGAACTGATCCGACGACATCGGGACGACGAGCTGGCGAACCCCCGCGGCCAGTGACTCCTGGACGCTGTTGTTGCCACCGTGGTGGATGACCACGTCCGCGCCGCGCAGCATCGCCACCTGCGGCAGCGTCGGCGCGACGATCCAACCGTCGGGGATCGGTCCGAGTGCATGGGACGCGGTCGGGCCGACGGCGATCGCAGCACGGGCGCCCATGTGGCGCAGCGCGCCAGCGATCCGGGCCAGGACGTCCGCCCGGTGCGACAGGAACGTGCCGAGCGCGACGTACACGTGTGGCCGATCGTCGGTCCGGTCGAGCCACGACCGCAGCGCGTCCGGCAGCTCCTCCGCACGCACGAGCGGCCCGATGAAGCGATGATCACTCGACAACAGCTCGCCACGTGCCGGCGGATGCAGGTCGGCGACGCTGTTGTACAGCACCCGTCGACCGTGGACGCGGAAGGCGTCCTCGACCGGCCGGCTCATCGGGGCCACCATCGCGAGTGCATCGTTCCAACGATCGGTGAACGCGTTCGTGACCCGGTCGACGAGCCGCTCCACCTCGTCGAGCTCGATCGGGTCGGGCGCGAGACACGACGGCCAGTGGGCCGGAATCCCGTAGCGCTCGGCGCCGACGGGGAGCTGGCTCGGATGCCCGGGGACCAGCGTGACGTATGGGCGGCCGGTCGCGTGCATCGCCAGGGTCGACCCGAACGAGACGTGGTCGACGAGCACGTCGTCGGGGTCGAGTTCGGCGCACAGCTCACCGATCTCGCTAGCGACCCGTTCCGGGTTCCACAGCAGGTCGCGCTCACGGTCGAGCGCCTGACGTCGGATCGTCGCCACCGGACCGGCGCGGGTTGCGGCGATGAAGTTCTGGA
Source organism: Ilumatobacteraceae bacterium (assembly GCA_031408175.1). Taxonomy (GTDB): domain Bacteria; phylum Actinomycetota; class Acidimicrobiia; order Acidimicrobiales; family Ilumatobacteraceae; genus JAENVT01. Next base: position 3,854 of record JANOJI010000188.1, on the reverse strand, counting down.
TCCCGGGACCGTGGGCCTCGACACCGTTGTTCGATCCGGCACCGAGTCGCAATGGCCTCCACTCGAAGCCGTCCGCTTCGACCCGGGCGCGCAGGCTCGGTCCTGTGGCGACGACCACCCGCCCACCGTCCGCCGTGACCTCACCGGCGAGCACCGCCAGGGGGCCGTAGTGCGACGCGTACTCGGGGCTGATGACGAGCAGGCTCATCGCACGACCGCCAGCGGGCGGTAGAGCGCGGCCAGTCGCTCGGCCATCGTCTCCACCGAGTAACGCTGCTCGATCAGCCGGCGAGCGCGACCCGCCCGGCCAGGCCGGTCAACCAGCCCGGACGCCCGGGTGATCGCATCGCCGAGGTCCGCATTGGGATCGACCAGAACGCCGATGTCACCATCGTCGATGTAGGTCGGCGGCCCGCCGATGCTCGGGGCGACCACGACGAGCCCGGCGGCCAGCGCCTCGATCACGGCGAGGCCGAACTCCTCTTTCCATGCACCGTCGACGTAGACACCGCCCGCCGCCCAGCATCCGACGAGACCACGGGAAGCCGACACCAGCAGCCGGGCGACATCGGCGCGCGGCCGACCGCCGAGCAGATGCAGCCCGGCGCGCCGGGCATCGCCTGCGGGCACGAGGCGGTCGATCGTCTCGAGCACGGATCGTTCGGTCGTCGACGGGTCATCGAGATCGCCGCCGACGATCACCAGGTTGAAGCGTTCGTACAGCAGCGGATCGGCGGCCCACGCGGCGACGACGCGGTCCATCCCCTTCACCGGATTGAGGCGGCCGACGCTGACGAGCAGCGGCAGATCGCACCGATCCTTCGAGATGCCAGAGGCGAGGTCGGCGAGCACGTCACCGCGCGACGTGGCCCCGTGGGCCGCCTCGGCACGACGGATCAGACCGATGTCGATGCCCTCGGCGACGACGGCGCAACGCTGATGATCGAACCGATCGGGCGCGGCCCCGGCCCCGGTGAAGAAGTCGATGGTCTTCGAGCGCGGGAACAGGGCGATCCGATCGGACTCGCGTGCGAGCCGTTCGACCAGACGGGCACGGAACCAGATGTGCCCCTCGGTTGCGAGTCGCAGGACGGCAACCCGGTCTGCTTCGCCGCGCGCCCGCAGCGAGGAGAGTACGTTGTGCGGGTCGGGCGCGAGGCTGAAGCACGTAGGGATGCCCTCCGCCGCGGCGGTCTGCGCACCGGCGAGCGTGCCGGCATCGGCCATACGCAAGTGGAGCAAGTCGATGCCGCCGGCGCGGCGGATTGTGCGGCGGAGACCACGCTCGATCGTTGGCAGGTGCTCCCAGAGGTCGTCGGTCGTCTCTGCCGGTCGGCCTTCGTCGCCGATCGCAATCGTCGCGAACGACAGTGGCGCCTCGTTGGAGTGACTTGAACCGAGGATCGCATCGGTCACCGTGCCGCGCCCGATGGTCAGCACGTGATCGATCTCCGGCCGGGCGGCGAGCGCCTCGCCGAGCGAGACGAGCAGGCTTGCTACACCTCCGGTGTCACCACGCCCACCGAGGCTCAGCTGGCCGTCGAGACCGGCTGCCATGGTCAGTTGGGCGATGCGCAAACCGCTGCCAGAAGTGCGACCGCCGAGTGCGGCAGCACGCGCCCGGTCGCACACAGCCAATGTGGCATGGGCTCCGACTTCGTCCTCGCGCGCTGCGAGGCGTCGTAACGCTGCCTCGTCAGCGCCGTACCGATCGGCCAGCGCGCCGATCGCGGCAATACGCGCCGAGCCGAACTCGGCGACATCAGCGGCGAGGTCGACCAGGACTTCGGTCGTGCGCGGATCGTCGATGGCACCGACCAGATCGATCAGGCGGGCGCGCTGGCGGCCATCGCCCGTCGCCGACAGGCGATCGATGGCAAGACCGGTGATCGCAGGATCTGAGGCCGCCCAGCGGCGCAACGTCCGGTGCGAGTGCATGGTGTCGATGCCGCCGACGACGAGCATGTCGAGCAGGCGAGGCACCGCTGCCGCGGCGACCGACCGGCGCCGCAACCGCCAGGCGGCATGACGACGGATCAACGTGTCAGGCGCCGACAGCAGTGCGGTCAACGACTCGACGGCGGCCCCGTGGTCGATGGCTCCCAGCACCTCGATCGCCAGGACTCCAGCGAAGGGGCCGTCGTCGATGAGGTCATTCAGTTCGTCGACCAACTCGACCGGCTGGGGGATACGCCCGGCCTCGGCGGCGAGTTGCGCCGAGCGGAGCAGAGTGCCGACGAACTCGTCCGATTCTGCGAGGTCGCGGAGTTCGTCGACCAACGCCAATCGGCGGAGCCCGCGCAGACCGGTCGTCATCGCAGTCGAGCGCCGTCGGCGGCGGCCGGCGTGTCGGTCAAACAGTCGGCGATGACCGCCGTCGGTGCATCGGCGGTTCCGTCGCCCAACAGGTAGGCGCCGACCATGATCACGCCCCACACCGTGAGGAACGCCACGGCGATCCCGACGTAGAGCACCAAGGTGGTCATACCGTCACCTCTTCGCGGGCACGGCGGGCCGGTTCGACGACCTGACCGAGGAGGAGGGTGCCGAGCGAGTGGATCGACGGCACCCACAGGCCGACGAAAATCCCGGCGGTGGTCTCGTCCTTGACGAAGTACAGCCAGACCGAGAAGAGAAACGACAGGAAGCCGGCGATCACAAATGGCAGCTTCAGCCGGAGCGAGGTGGGTAGTGATTTCATTTCGGGCCTTTCGACGGGGACCGATGATTTAACCCTGTTTAGCTATATTTATTCCATCCATCCACACGGCATCGTTGAAACACTGGTGCTTTGAGCATTGATCAGCGTCAATTTCAGTTCAATGAGCTAACATTCGTCCCTGTGAGCGTGGCCAACGAGCGGCAACTGGAGCTTCAGGAGGCTGCCGACGCGCTCGGCGTGCACTACCAGACCGCCTACCGATGGGTGAGGAGCGGGCGCCTGCCGGCTCAGGTCGTGGGCGGCCGGTACCGAGTCGCACGTGGCGACCTCGTCCAGGTCGACGCCGAACGGCGCATGCCGTCCGCCCCCAAGCCACCCAGCGACAAGCGTCTGCACAGCCAGGTCGAGCGGATGCACGACGCTCTCGTCAACGGCGACGAGGCGCAAGCGCGGCGGATCGCGCACCACCTGATCGGCGAGGGCACGAACGTCGTGGTGTTCGTCCAGCGGGTACTCGTGCCGGCGCTGCGTCAGATCGGCGACGCCTGGCAGCACGGTGAGCTGCCGATCTGGTCAGAGCACCGCGCCTCCGCGATCGCCGAACGCGTCCTGGCCGAGCTCTCCCCGAACCCGCGTGGACGGCGACGTGGGGTCGTCGCCGTCGCTGCGGTCAGCGGCGACCAGCACTCGCTGCCGACACTGATGGCCACCGTCGCGCTCCGGGACGCCAACTGGCAGGTCCACCACCTCGGCGCCGGCACGCCGTCGTCCGAGTTGGTGCGGTTCTGCGCGGAGCAGCCGGTCGACCTCGCCGTGATCACCGTGACCAACCCCGACTCGATCGAGGTCGCCGAGGGCGCGGCTGCCGACCTGCGCGCAGCCGGCATCCGGACCATCGTCGGCGGCCCCGGACGCACACTCGACGACCTGCTCGACCAGGCTCGCCGTGCGCCGGAGCGACGGCAGCCAGGTTCCGAGGAATCGACGGTCTATCCGGCGACAGCCGGGATGGCTCGAGTTCGTTGAGTGCCGATTTGTTCGGCCCACCGGTTGCTTCAGGGTCCTCGTTTGCCTGGTTGGCCGCGGGGTTGGCTGGTGCGGATGGTTCCGTCGGGGAGGGTGATGTCGAGGTTGGCGTTGGGTAACAGTTTGAGGTGCAGGTTGTGGCGGTGGACGTGGTGGTGGTGACGGT
>JANOJI010000186.1:0-9141 GCA_031408175.1 Ilumatobacteraceae bacterium | reverse complement strand
ACGGTGAAGTGTGGTTCGCCGCCACGCCCGGCGGTGATCGCCCTGTCCTCGTGCTGACGCGAGACCCCGTCGCTGATCGCATCGGGTCCGTCGTCGTGGCTGCGATCACCCGCACTGTCCGGGGACTCGTTTCCGAACTCGAACTGACCACACACGAGGACGGCGTCCCGTCGGACTGCGTCGTCAACTTCGACAACATCCACACGATTCCGCGAGCCTCCTTCCGTCGGCAGATCGTGAAGCTCGAACCCCGCCGGCTGGTCCAAGCGTGCCAGCGTCTTCGCGACGCCACCGACTGCTGATTGTCGCCAACGCGCCTATTCCCGCGTGCGAGCTTGACACCGTCCCGTTCGGTCAGCCCAACCCCGATCCATCAATCCTCCATCACCTGCGTTCATGACGGAACGTCACTGTGGATGACCGGGTTCGTACGATCGTCGCCCTCGCGCCGCATGAGGGCCGATCTGTGTCTGTCCGGTCGGTTCATCCGGTCGTTGTACGCTTCGTTCGTTATGTGGCCCTGAACGGCACACATCGGTGATGCACCCACGGGCTCGGCCCAACGGCAGTTGACACGCAATGACAAGGCCTCGCTGCACCGATGCGAGGCCGAACGCGGCTCTGTGCGCTGTTCTCGGCTGACCTCGAACGTTCTGCGTGCGACGGGTTGAACATTCTGCGCGCGGTTCGAGCCTGTGCGCGAAGCTAACCCGGTGTGGCTGCCCGTACGCACCGAGCTCAGCGAGGCGTGGGTTCGACTCGATGGGGTCGAGCAGGGCGCGGGTGGCGTAGCCGACGTGATCGCGTGCCTGCAATCCGAGTGTCCAGAGACCCCGCGAGACGACTCGCCCGCCAGATTGCCCACCAAAGCCGGCGCAGCGCTGAGCGCAGCGCGGTCAGCAACGGGCTGTTGGTGCTGTCACCCCGTGTGTCACACTCACCCGGGTTGTGGCATGTATAGAGCGTGATGCGACTCCGCAGGGCCGGCATGCCATCGCTCGACGGTTTGAGCGACGAAGAGTTGCTCGGGTTGGCGCGACGCGACCCGGACGCCTTTGCAGTGTTCTATCGGCGTCACGTCGGGTCGATCGTGGGTTTCTTCGTTCGCCGAACCGCATGTCAAGAGACGGCTGCCGATCTCACCGCGGAGACCTTTGCTCAGGCCTACCTGTCTCGGCACCGGTACCGCCCGACCGGGGCACCGGCGCAGGCGTGGCTGGCGTCTATCGCCCGTCACCAACTCGCCCACTTCTGGCGGGCAGCCGAGGTGGCTAGCCGTGCCAGGCGGCGGCTCGGTATGCGACCGGTGCCCGTCGGCGACGAACCGTTCGAGCAGCTGATGGAAGCGTTGGACGCACGCCGCAACGGGGCAGCCCTCCAAGTCGCGATGGACAAGCTGACCGATGGGATCGCCGACGCCGTGCGCTTCCGCGTGATCGACGGGCTGGGCTACGCCGACGTCGCCGCCCGCCTCGGATGCACCGAGGCGGCCGCCCGCCAGCGGGTGGCCCGCGGTCTGTCACACCTGTCCGACCGACTCGAAAGCAATACCGATGTCCGAACACTGGAGCTAGATCGATGAGCACGAGTACGAACTACATCGACCGACTGGAGCACGAACTCTTGGGCGCCATCGGCCGTCGCCGACGGAAGCGCACCGTGGTCACCCGCCTGGCGGCGATGACCGCAGTCACGACTGCAGGGGTCGGAGCGCTCTTGCTGACCGGAAATGGATCCTCGCCTGCCCTGGCCATCGACATCACGGGTAAGCCTTCGGAGCGTTCCGAGGTGGTTCTGTTCGTGGTGAGCAGTCCGACACCGTCCTACTGGCGGTTGACCGCGCTGGGCGACTTCGACGGCATGAAGTGGACACAAACGCTCGGCGAGACCAGCGATGCGAGCGGCCCCCTTCCGCAGGCCCGAGAGACAGGTGTGCACGGCGAGACTGTCACCCATACGTTCGAGATCCGCGGCCTGAGAGGCAACCTGTTGCCGGCGGCGTTCGCGCCGGTGCGGGTGGATGGCCCCGGCGGCATCACCCTCGACGCTGAGACCTCCAGCCTGTTCACCGCGTCGGGGACCTCGGCTGATCTCCGCTACACCGTCGAGTCCGTGCTGTCCGACTATCGCCCCGACCGGCTGCGTGCCGCCGACGCGCCGCCCCCCACCGCTATCGCCGAACGTTATCTCGCGCTCCCCGCTGACTTCCCGGCCGAACTGGCCGACCAGGCCCGCGTGATCACTGCCGGGGCGGCAACCCGGTACGACCGCGCCATCGCCCTGCAGAACTGGTTCCGGGGCTTCACCTACGACCGGTCGTTCCGCGCCGGCCACAGCCAGACCGCCATGCAGGAGTTCCTCGCCCAAAGGCGCGGCTACTGCGAGCAGTTCGCCGGCACCTACGCCGCCTTCGCCCGGGTGGTCGGTTTGCCGTCACGGGTCGCGGTCGGGTTCACCCCAGGAGAACTACGCGATGACGGCCGCTACTACGTGCTTGGCAAGCACGCCCACGCTTGGGTTGAGATCTACTTCGACGGTGTCGGCTGGGTGACGTTCGACCCCACCCCCGGGCGGGGCCCCGGGTAGGACGGCGTCAGCGGCTGGGATCCGACCCTTGATCCGAGAGTCGGCTGATCGTCACGCCCGCCTGGCAGCGTCGCAGGCAGCCCCGCCGCCAACCAACGAAGATCCAACGCTGCTTCTATCTCACGTTCGAGCCGGCCGTGTCTCGCCCGTCCAACGCCGACACAGGCGTTTCGTGCCGCCTCGCGCCCGGGCTCAGCATGAAGCGAGCAGCGCCCGGTGTCCGGGACGCCGCGCCTACGCGCGGAAATGCGGTTCCGGGCACGCATAACATCGATGCAGAACGCCGCCGCTCCGTGATCCAGCGAGCCACTCATCAGGCCCGTCGGCGCCGGAGAAGTCCCAACCACCCTCCCAAAGACGGCTGGCCGGCATCCCAGAACGCCGGGTGGATGACGCATCTCGTTGGGTCGTGGCCATCACGGTGAGCGTCCGTCAGGTTGATCACGCTCGCATCATCATCGGGCGGCCTACGGCTCAGTAGCCAGTTGATCGTTCGTACCCGAGCCGAGGGGCCGATTGCTGGGGCGGATCTCGACAGCAGGACCGGGTAGTGAGCCCGTCGGGGCGACGTCGGCGAGCAACGTGTTCCACGTGCGGTTGAGATCAGCTCGGAGCCCGGAATACCTGCGACGCTGTGGTGCCGATCTTCGAAAATCTCGTTCGGAATGCAGAGTGAATCTTGCGTTGTGCGACGGAAAGGGCGCAGCATACGCGTGTACATCTACCTTGGGGGGTACTCATGGACAGGCAAGTGATAGGTCGACGCGAGATTCTGCGAACGGTCGGTGTCGCTGCTGGTGCGGTGGCATTGACAACGGCGGCGACGGCGTCGTCGGCACACGCCGACGATGACCACGACGATGACGACGACAATCGACGTCGGAAGCTGAACGGAAGCTGGATGGCGACGGTCACCTTCGAAGGTGACCCGGCTACGACCATGAGCGTCGCGAGCTTTGCGACGGGTGGTGTCGCCATCATCCATGACATCAACCCGGCTGGACCTCCATTCACGGGCAGCTGGGCGCGAGCCGGGGGCAACGGGTTTCGGGCGACGTTGTGGTCGGGTTTTCCCGGCCAGGGCGGGCCGGGGTCCGTTGGCGGCACGGCGAGGTTGCAACTCATCGGCAACCTTCGGGGCAACGGAACGATCGACGGGACGTTCACTGCCACCGAATTCGATGGGGCGACGGGCGACGAGGTCGGCCAGTTCGGAGGGACGTTCGTCGCCGAGCGCATCGTGGCCTGATCCCAGAACGGGTGAGCGGCAACTCGAGCCCGATGTTGACGATCGACCTGCGAGAGTTTGGCAGGCGAGCGATCGAACCTACGTAGGGCACCCTAGGCGGTCAGATCGAGCGCCGATCCAGATATGACTATTCGCACCCCGATGACGCCCGGCGTCGGTGTGCCCGTCTCGAGGCTGGGTTCTTCTCTCCCAACCAACGCTTCGACCTCTCGAGTTATCGCGACGCGAGCCACGATCCTGGCGTTGACGACGTGATGACGAGCATCGCTGACGCTCTCGGCATTGCGGTCAGATGCGTTCAGAATGGATGCGTCCGATCAGATGCCAGCGGAGATCGGGGCCTCACGTTGGAGGGTGGGCTTGGCGCGTTCTGGCAAGGGATGGTCGACTGGGTCGACGGAACCCGCACCATCGAGGAGGTCTTCGCCGATATCGACGCCAAGGGGGCAGCGCTCCCACCGTAATCGACATGATCGGTCACGATTTGGTCACGGATCGATCACAACCGAACTGCGCTGGGCGAAATCGTCAGCGACGGCGACGCGAAGCATTTGGATCTGGCTGCGCCGGACAATCGGCAATGAGCTGGTCGACGCGGCCGTCATCACGACCGGTGATCACGGCCCAGCACTCACGTCGGCCGTCTGTAGTTGAAAAGTCTTACAATTTGTCGTATTATTGTCGTATGTCAGTCGTGAACTTTCGAACCGACGAACGCTCTGAACGAGCGCTCGCTGAACTGATGGCAGACGGATCGACGGCATCAGATGCAATTCGTCAAGCCCTCGTTGACGCCGTGCGACTTCGTCGACGCGAACAAATGCGCGTCGAGTCGCTGGCGTTGATGAACGATGACGCAGACCGCGCCGAAAGCCGCCAGGTGCTGTCGGAGATGGACGAGCTTCGTGCGTGGTGACATCCACCGACTTCGCGCTCCTCGTGACACCCGAGGAAATGAACAGCAAGGAAGCCGGTACGCCGTCATCGTCCAATCGGATGACCTGATGCTGTCGACCGTGCTGGTGGCACCTACATCACGTTCTGCGCCCCCACGTATCTTTCGTCCGACGATCACAGTTGATGACGAGCAGACCCAGGTCCTGATCGAGCAAACTTCTGCCGTTGCACCAGAACGGCTCGGCGAGTTCGTCGCTCGTGTCACCTACGAGGAACTTGTCGCCATCAACGACGGGTTGCGCCTTGTCCTCGAACTGGATTGACAATTGACATCAGTTTGCTGTCCGGCGGAGCAAGCACCTTGGTCTGCACACCATGTGGTGTCCAAGATTCGAACAACACACCGGGAGGCTTCGTTGAGTGAGGCGATGGTCGGCCGGTACGGTCTAGGCGGACTGGACGGACCAGACGGACGAATAGGCGGACAGGACACCACGTCAGGGCACCAGACGGACCAGCCGGACGGTTCTCTTCAGGTTGCCAAGGTGAGGGTCGCGGGTTCGAATCCCGTCGTCCGCTCTCTCCGTCGTCCGCTCTCTGTAAGCCCTGCTCAGCATTCACCACCCCCACGATTCTTCCGCACCGCCCGGGCTGTGACCGCATTTTTGGCGTGCGTGGCGCCCGAAAATCGTCAATGGGCTAGCGCCGATGCGCCGAGATGTGGCTGTTCGCGCCGCCGGCCCACAGAACAGGCTGAACGGGCGCGAAATCGGTAGGCGGGCTTCCGAAATCGCGCCCAATGGACCGGGTGACACGGCTCTGAGAAGGCCCGAGCCGGCGATCTGGGCCCTCCAACCCCTGCCGCCTCGCGCCGCATGGCGTGTGCTCGATCATTCGTCGTGGAGGAGTGGCAGTCTTGATCGAGCAGACCTCCGCCGTTGCATCCGAACAGCTCGGCGAGTTCGTCGGACGCGTCACCTGCGAGGAACTCGCCGCTATCGACGATGGGTTGCGACTTGTCCTCGAACTGGATTGACATCGGTTTGCCGTCCGGTCGCATGGGGTGCGGCGCAATACGGCAGACCAAGCACCTTGGTTCGACTCGCCACGAAATGAATTGACCTTCGACGACTCGAGTCTCAGACGCCGCATCCGATCCGCAGATGGTTGCCGCTCGGGGCGCTGGTACAGCGTTGCTCGAGTTGGTCCTCCTCGTGCCATGTCATCCTTGCGATGTTGCTGTATCCCCCTGTCAGCGAGTTGAGTAGCGCGCGCGACCTGATCTGGTCGAGGCTCAACGCGGAGTCCTGTTCAGCGACCTGTCAAACGGGCAATCGCGGGGGTGACGGAAATCGGTTGACCGCACTCGGCAGAATGGACAGTGTCGGAACGCCTCGCGTTCCCGGTCTGCGTCCCCCCAGCAGTTTGGAAGTTGCAATCACCATGTACTCATCGCGATCGAACACGCCAGAACACCCCTCCCGACAGCCTTCCCGGCAGGCGGAGGGCCGCCGTTTCAGGGCCATCATGGGCCTGCTGGTTCTGGTCGGCGCGGCTGCTGCGTGCAGCAGCGACAGCACGTCGGCCGACACCACGCAGGCGGCGACCACGACCACGAGCAAGGCGACCACCACCACCGAGGAGGCGACCACCACCACCGAGGAGGCGACGACCACGACGGAGGCGGCAACCACGACGACGCTGCCCCCCGACCCGATCTACCCGTTGACAGGGGTCGAGAACCCGGATCCCGTGATCGCCGCTCGCCCGGCGCTGGTCGTCAAGATCGACAACGCCGGCGGGGCGCGCCCGCAGAGCGGTTTCAACGAAGCCGATCTGGTGTTCGAGGAGATCGTCAACGACAGCCTCACGCGCTTTGCGATGGTGTTCCAAAGTGGCGACAGCGATCCTGTCGGCCCGATCCGTTCCGGTCGCCTCCAAGACGTCGCCCTGTTCACTGCGCTCGACCATCCGCTCTTCGCGTGGAGCGGTGGTAACGCGACGGTGACCAACGAGATCAACAACAGCGAACTGGTGAACATCGGGCCGAGCCGGGCCGCTGTGTACTACCGGGCGAAGGACCGCAAAATCCCTCACAACCTCTATTCGAACACGGCTGACCTGTACACCCAGACGCCGCCGTTCGCGCCACCCGCCAAGCAGCAGTTCGCCTACCGCGAACCGGGCGCGCCCGCGGCGGGCACGCCGAGCGCCGGAGTGGCGGTGAAGCTCGACTCCATCGATGTCCGTTGGGACTGGAGCGCAGCGGACGGCGTGTACTACCGGACGATGGAGGGCCGCCGGCACATGGACCGCAACAGCGGTCAGGTGAGCACCAACAACGTCGTCGTGCTGGCGATGGAGTACGTTCCAGGCATCTCCGGTAGCCCCGATGCCCAGGCACTCGGCACAGGTGAGGCGTTCGTCTTCAGCGGCAGCAACTACGTCCACGGCACCTGGAGTCGCGACGACATCCACGACCCGTTTGCACTGGTCGCCGACGACGGCAAGGTCATCCAGCTCCAGCCGGGCCGCACGTTCATCGAGTTGCCTCGGCAGGACAGCACGCTGCCGCTCGGCCCTGCCTGAAATGGTCAGTCGCTGTCGGCCTTGGGCCGACGCTGCCGAGTAGCCAGCTAGAGCGGAGAGAAAACATGCTCGCGGTCGTACTCGACGGTGATGGCTCCACCGAAGGAGACGACGATTTGCTCACCGCCGTTGTTGAGGATGACGCATTCGACGGAGGTTTCGCAGTTGACCTGTTCGAGGTGAAGCTTGACGTGGCCGATGTGCGAAACAGTCCATCCGTTGGTCGGTGGGAGAGTTCGGTAGAAGTTCAGGAGTTCGTCGTTGGTCCGTACGGAAGTGTTGTAGGTGTAGTAGTCGACACCAATTCCGTTCTTGTACCGGATCATCGACGACAGCACTGCGCCAGGAGGTAGCAGGCCGCCCAGGTCGACCCCGATGTCGAGTGCCTGCGTCATCGGCGCCAGCTCTGCTGGCAGGGTGATCTCAGCCACCTGGCCGACCGACGACAGCGCCTCTGTGACCTCATAGGTCCGACCGGGCGAGGTCTCCTTGGAGTGCGTATAGAGGATGTAGTTACCCTCCTGTGCGAGGTAGAAGTCTCCCTCCACAGCGGGAGCCGGGTTCTCCGGAGTGTAGGAGGCATAACTGGCGAGGTCGGTTTCGTCGAACACAAAGTGGTTTGCTGCGATACCCGCGAAGTCCTCTTGGCCAACGAGCTCGGCGGTCAACACCCCGGCCAGAGTGCCCGATCGCAAGTCGAGGCGGTCCGAAGAGTCCGGGGCGGACGCGTTTCCGGCTTCATACAGGTACCAGTCGCCGAACTGGTTCTCCTCGTAGGAACGTCCGTCGACGAGATATTTGCGCAAGCCGTCGGTCGTGCCGTCGAACGAGAAGGTGGCCAGTTCGTACACGCTGATCGGATCGTTGATGAATCCGGAGGTCGTGATGTTCTCGTTCAACTGACCGTTGTTCGTGTTGGCGACGGTGACGGTGACGATGAAACTCGGCAGCGTCAGGTTGTCTCCGATCGCCTGCCGGTCGAAGCCTGGAGGCCCAGCGGGAAGGGTGGATCCTGCTGTCGTCGGTGGCCGCGACGTGTCGGTTGGTTGTGTGGTCGGCGGCGGCGACGTCTCGACTGGTTGTGTCGCCGGTGCCGTCGACGACACGCTGGTCGATTCTGCGGCCGGCGTCTGGTCAGACGAGTTCCCGCCCGTGCCGCAACTTGAAAGGAGCAAACCGACCATCCCCGCCTTGACCATCGCATTGGCGCGGAGGGTGCCGCTCTCGATCCGGCGTTTGCTGCCGAAGCTCCAGCGCCGTGGCATGGATTCCGAATGGATCCTGATGTTCTTCATCGCTGAACCCCTCCGCCATCCCACCAGGCGCGGAGGCGGCGAGCATGGTCGGAGTTGACCGCACGCGGCGGCATTTCACCGGCCGCAATGGCTCGCACTTGTTCGACCGAGCTCAGCGCTTGGGCGTCAGCATTCTCCGGCGTGAGCCCCCCGAGGTGAGGGGTGGCGACGACAGCGGGGCGGCTAGCCAGCGCTGGTGACGGACGCTGGTCGGGAGCGCGACCAACATCCATCGCAAAGCCGCCGAGGTGACCGGAGTCGAGGGCAGCGGCAACCGCTGATTCATCGACCAGTTCGCCCCGCGACACGTTGACGAGCATGGCACCGGGTCGCATCGTTGCCAGCGCACCGGCATCGATCAGGTTCTCCGTCTCCGCCGACGCGGGTGCCAGTGGGAGGACGAAGTCGGAGCAGGCGAGTAGTTGATCGAGGCTTGCCTGCTCGAACCCGTGGAGCGTCGCGTTCGCAACTGGGTCGCATACGACAACGCGCATGCCGACCCCGCGCAGCAGGTCCGCGAGGTAC
>JANOJI010000453.1:0-9483 GCA_031408175.1 Ilumatobacteraceae bacterium | reverse complement strand
TCGTACAGCTTGCGCTGTTCTGCTGTCGGCGACTTGCCGGGGCACACCAGCGTGCGCGAGATGTCGGCCAGATAGCCGAGCGGGCCGACCATGTCGGAGTCGAAGGCGACCAGATCGCCTGGCTCGATCACCCGATGACCTGCCTCTTGGAACCATGGGTTGGTACGCGGGCCTGACGTCAACAGTTTGCACTCGATCCACTCGCCATCATGGGCGATGTTGGTCTGGTGCAGGATGCTCCACAGTTCGTTCTCGGAGATGCCTGGCTGCAGTGCCTGTCGTATGCGGTCGACGCCGACATCGCACACGTCGATCGCCAACTGCATGGCCATGATCTCCTCGGGTGTCTTGATCATGCGCGCCAGCTCCAGCGGTTCCTGGGCATCGAACAGCTGGATGCCCGCGTCGGTGAGGTGCTTTGCGCCCCACGGTTCGCAACGGTCGACCGCCAGACGCTGATCGGCGCCGCCGTACTGACGCATGAGGTCGATGATGTCGCGTGACCACAGTTCGGCCTTCTCTTGCGTGCGCGGGCCGGCCAGAAAGTAGAACCACGGCACCGCTTTGCGCACCTCGTCGACCGAGTCGAGGTCGGTCTGCAGGTACATGCAGGTTCCGTACTCGAACAGCACCACCGGGCCGTCGACCGGTACGAACACGTATCGGCCGGGTGCGTGCAACGTCCACACGTTGAACGTGTGGGTGTCGGTGGCGTAGCGAATGTTCATCGGGTCGCTCAGCAGCGCTGCCCCGTAGTCCAGTGCGACCAGCTCGGCCCGAATGCGAGCAAGCCGGTCGAGACGAAGCTTGCGCCGGTCGATGGCATCGATACGTGCCGGTACATCGAAGGCCAGACTCATGATGTTGTCCCCCGTTCTAGAATTCAGTACCACTGGTCAGGCATAGAAGCTTTACGTCGATCGACGAACTCGAGCAAAGCGGCGTCGACTGCGTCGTCGATCGGCGGTGCCTCGTACTTGGCCAGCACGTCGTGGCACAGCGCCGCGGCCCGATCCTCACTGCTGCGCTCGCCACCGTCGCGCCATTGCTCGAACGACGATGAGTCGCTGAGCGCGGGCTCGTAGAACGCAGTTTCGTAGTGGCGCAGCGTGTGCTGAGCCGAGAAGAAGTGCTTGCCGGGCCCGATCTCGGTGAAGCCGTCGAGCGCGAACTGGTCGGTTGACAGATCGAACCCCTTCAGGTAGGTGTGAGCAGCGCCACACAGGTCGAGGTCCATCATGAACTTCTCGTAGCCCATCGTCAGGCCACCCTCCAGCCAACCGGCCGAGTGCAGGATGAAGTTGGCGCCGCACAACAGCGCGGCAAGCATGGACACTGCCGACTCACCCATTGCCTGACCGTCGGGAATCTTCGACGAGGTGAAGGCGCCCGAGCACCGCAATGGCAGTCCGACGCGCCGTGCCAGTTGACCGACCACCAACGAGCCGAGCGCCGGCTCAGGGGTCCCGAACGTCGGGCTCCCGCTGCGCAACGCCATCGACGACAGAAAGTTGCCGTAGATCGCCGGCGAGCCGCGGCGCACCAGTTGACCCAACGCCACACCGACCAGGGTCTCAGCGTGTGCTTGGGCGACAGCACCCGCAGTGGTCACCGGGCCCATCGCTCCACCGAGGATGAATGGCACCACGACAGGTGCCTGGTTGGCCGCCGCGTATGCCTTCAAGGCTCCGGTCATCGTCGCATCCCACACCAATGGGGAGTTGACGTTGACGTTGCCCATGATCACGCAGTTGTTGTCGACCAGGTCGGCACCGAACGCGATGCGAGCCATCTCGATCGAGTCCGCCGCCCGCGACGGATGGGTGACCGATCCCATGAAGGCCTTGTCGCTGTAGCGCAGGTGGGCGTAGACCATGTCGAGGTGGCGTTTGTTCACCGGCACGTCGACGGGCTCGCAGACCGTGCCGCCACTGTGATGCAGCCATGGGGTGTCGTACGTCAGCTTGACGAAGTTCTGGAAGTCGACGAGCGACGCATAGCGGCGGCCGCCGGCGAGATCACGAACGAACGGTGAGCCGTACGTCGGTGCCAGCACGACGTTGTTGCCACCGATCTCGACCGATCGTGCCGGGTTTCTGGCCAACTGGGAGAACTGACTCGGTGCCGTTGCGCACAGCGCCTTGACGTGCCCGGGATCAAAGTGAAGCGTGATGCCGTCGACTGCCGCGCCGGCGTCTTTGAACAGCTGCAGCGACTCGGGATCGTCTCGAATCTCGATGCCGACATCGGCCAGAATTCGATCGGCGTTGGCCTCGATCAATGCAAGTCCCTCTTCGCCCAGGAGTTCATACGGAGGAATCTCGCGGCGGATGAACGCCGGCGCTTGTGGCCTGGCTCCTTCGCCAGTTCGAGCCGCCATCCGTGCCGACCGCCCGCCGCCCGTGCGATGACGCAGCTCGTTCATGGAGACCCCCTGCCCGGGACGATCGTACTAGAAATGCCGAAGCTGCTCGGCCATTCCTGGTACGACCGTTACGCGATTGCGCATTGACGCCCCGTTCAACCGATGGCTATCGTGGCGCACCGGCCGCTTCGGAGTGGCCCTGCATCCATGGGGAGAATTTGATGGACTACCGGCTTTTTGACAGTGTGCGTCGCCAGGCAAGCCCAGTTGAAGTAGACCTCGTCGAGTCGTACGCCAGAGGGCGGATCTCAAGGCGTGCATTTGTTTCCCGGGCCTCGATGATCGGTCTCGGTGCACCGTTGATCGGTGCAATCCTCGCCGCCTGCGGCAGTGACAGCGATGGCACGACCGGTGGCACGACTGCGGAAGGTGGCACCACTGCGCCCGGTGGCACCGCAGCCGCTGGCGCGATCAAGCAGGGCGGCACACTGCGCATCGCGGCGCAGAAGCCTGCCGGTCCGCTCGACCCAGTGGCCATGGCCGACCTCGGCACCTACACGCCGGTCGTGACGGCGTTCGAGTATCTGGTCGACATCCTCGGCGCCGACGTGAAGCCGATGCTCGCCGAGACGTGGACTCCGAACGCGGACGGAAGCGTGTGGACCTTCGGCTTGCGCAAGGGTGTGAAGTGGCACGACGGTACGCCGTTCACCGCCGCCGACGTCGTCGCCACGATGGACCGCTTGGCTGGTAGCAACCTGAAGTCCTACATCGATGCCGGCTCTGCCAAGGCCCTCGACGACTTCACGGTCGAGATCACCCTCAAGAGCCCCGATGGCCAGTTCCCACAGCAGGTCGGTGCGTACAACCCGCAATCGGTCATCACACCGAAGGACTTCGAGGTTGGCACCACGCTCGACCAGCGCAAGACGGGTACCGGCGCCTTCAAGTTGACCACCTACGACGCGGCAACCGGCGCAACATTCGAGGCCAACGCCGATTGGTGGGGTGGCAAGCCGTTCCTCGACAAGCTGGAGTTCATCTTCAGTGACGACATCGCCACACAGATCTCAGGTCTGCAGGGCGGCGCCGCCGATGCCATCGTGCAGTTCTCCGTGGTCGGCGGCGACGCGCTGCTCGCCGACGACAGCATCGTCGTCGAGACCATCCGAGGTTCTGCTCACCGTCAGATCTGGATGAACTGCCGCGAGGGCGACTTCACCGACGTCAGGGTACGCCAGGCAGTGGCACTCGGCCTCGACCGCCAGGCGTTGATCGATACCGTGTTGAAGGGCCGGGGCGACATTGGCAACGACCACCCGATCTCGCCGATCTACCCGTTCTTCGACGCCACCCAGCCCCAGCGCGCGCGCGATGTGGAGAAGGCCAAGCAGTTGCTCGCCGACGCGGGTAAGGCCGGTCTCAAGGCGACAATGGCCTTCCCGAAGCTGCAGGAGATCCCGCAGCTCGCCCAGCTGGTGCAGAGCCAGCTCAAGGACATCGGGATGGAGGTCACCCTCTTGCAGGAGGCGGTCGTCGACGGCGAGGAGTGGTGCAAGGTCTACGACTCGACGGTCGAGCCTGCCGGCTGTGACGGAGGCATGGACTTTGGCATCGTCGACTACGGACCTCGTGGTGTTCCCGACGTCTATCTGGTGAAGGCCTACGCCACCGGCGAGTGGAACTCGGCGCACTACATCTCCGAGCCCTTCCGCGCAGCCGTGAAGCAGTACCAATCCTCGCTCGACCTCGATGGTCAGAAGGCGGCGATCAAGGAGATCCAGAAGATCGCCAACGAGGAGGTGCCGTACGCGATTCCGTATTTCTACAACACGCTCATCGCCCACACCCAAAAGGTGACGGGCATCGTGGCCACGGGCCTCGGTCACTTCTACTGCGGCAAGGCCGGCTTCACCTCCTAAGCCCGGTCCAATCGAACCCACGAAGGAGGTCTCATGGGCCGGTATCTGCTGCGGCGCTTGGCGTCGGCAGTAGTCACGCTGTGGCTCCTGGCAACGATCGTGTTCCTCATCGTCAACGTCCTGCCCGGCGACGTGGGTCGCCGGGTGCTGGGTCCGTTCGCCTTGAAAGAGGACGTGGAGAGGTTCAACCAACAGATCGGTACCGATCGCCCCTTCATCAATCAGTACTTCACATCGATACGTCGGGTGTTCACGCTGGACTTCGGGGATTCGTATCAGAGCGGCGACCTGGTGACCAAGATCATCTTCCCGGCGCTGTTCCGCTCGGGGAAACTGGCGCTGCTGGCGTTCGTCATCACGATCCCGATCTCCATCGCGGCCGGGATCTTCGCGGCTCGCCGTCAGGACAAGGTGGCCGATCGGGTTGTCGTCAACACCGGCTTGGCCACCTCGTCCATCCCCGACTTCGTGACCGCAGCCGTGCTGATGTCGATCTTCTGCGTGCACTGGAAGCTGGGCAAGGTGTTCGCCGACCCGCCCGCCGGCACGTCGATCATCGGCCAGTTCCAGTACCTGCTCACGCCCGCGCTGGCAATGGCGATCGCTTACTTCGGTTACATCGCCCGAATGTCGCGGGCAGGGGTCATCCACGGCCTGCAATCCGACTACGCCCGAACCGCGACGATGAAGGGCCTGTCGAAGGGCGAGGTCATGCGCAAGCACATCCTGCGCAACGCGCTGGCGCCGACGATCACCGTGATCAGCGTGCAAGTCGGATACCTGTTCGGCGGCATGATCGGCGTCGAAAAGGTGTTCAACTACCACGGTCTCGGCTCGGCGATGCTCAGCGCGGTCGGCAGCAAGGACATCCCGGTGCTGCAGGGTGCAGTGCTGCTGGTCGGCATCATCTACATGGTCTCGACCCTGCTCGCCGACGTGCTCATCGCATTTCTCAACCCGCGAGTGCGACTGGAGACATCGCGATGAGCGACTCCGAAGACTTCGTCCCGCAGCCCGCGGAAATCGTCTCGACCCCGGCCGCCGACGTGTTCGTGCCCCACACGACGCTCAGCACCACGGTGTCCCCCCCGAGTACGCCGGCGGAGATCGAATTGAGTGGTGTCGTGCAGGTCAGCGAGCGTATGCAGGCTCGTCGCGAGAACTGGCGGTTGATCCGTCGGCGGCCGGCGTTCATCGTCGGTGTGTTCATCGTGCTGGTCTGGACGGTCTGTGCAATCTTCGGCGATCGCATCACACCGCACAGCCCGCTCGACTACCGGTCCATCCCGCATCTGTCGCCGAGTGCCAAGTTCCCGTTCGGCACCGACGAACAGGGGCGCGACGTCTTGTCGCGTGTGATGGCCGGCGCCCGCGACGTCCTCAAGGTGGCACCGTTGGCCGCGCTGCTCGGCGTGCTCTTCGGAGTGATCGTCGGCATGGCCATGGGCTATTTCGGCCGCTGGCTCGACAACGTGCTGGGCCGGATCGTCGAGGCGTTCCTGGCCCTGCCGGTGGTGCTCCTCGGGTTGCTGGCGGTCGCCACGCTCGGGTCTTCCCCGACGGTGGTGATCGGCGTGGTCGCGGTGCTGTTCACCCCGGTCGTCGCCCGAACAGTGCGATCGGCGGTGCTCGCCGAACGCGACCTCGACTACGTGACGTCGGCCAAGCTGCGCGGCGAATCGTCCGCGTTCGTGATGTTCAAGGAGATCCTCCCGAACGTCAGCGGGCCGATCATCGTCGAGCTCACCGTGCGCATCGGCTATGCGGTGTTCACGGTCGCCACGCTCTCGTTCCTGGGTGCCGGTCCTCAGGCGCCGTCGCCCGACTGGGGCGCTCAGGTCAGCGAGGCCTTCCGCGTCATCAGCGCGGGCATCTGGTGGACCACGTTCTTTCCGGCAGCGGCGATCGCCAGCCTCGTCATCGCCGCCAATCTCATTGCCGACTCAGTGCAGTCGGTGCTCGAGGCATCATGAGCATCGCATCCGCACCCAGCACGACGGCCGCGCTAGCCGTTGAAGACCTCGAGGTCGTCTACACGGTACGCGGCGTCGATCGCGCCGTGCTGCGCGGTGTGTCGTTCAGCATCGCCCCGGGTGAGGCATACGGCCTCGTCGGCGAGAGTGGTTGCGGAAAGTCCACGACGGCGTATGCGGCGCTGCGCTACCTGCCCCGCAACGGCAAGATCGTCAGCGGCCGCGTCCTGGTGGCCGGTGACGACGTCACCGGCATGACCACGTCGCAGTTGCAGCGCTTCCGGGCCACCGAGGCATCCATGGTGTACCAGGATCCGGCGCAGGCGATGAACCCGTCGGTCAAGATCGGCCGCCAGCTCATCGAGAGCTTCGCCCTGCTCGGCCAGTCGAAGACCGATGCGCACCAGTCGGCGCTCGAAGCGCTGCAGCGGGTGCAAATCGCGGATCCGGCGCGCGTGATGGATCGGTACCCCTTCCAGCTCTCCGGCGGAATGCAGCAACGTGTGGTCATCGCCATGGCGCTGGCATGCGACCCCAAGCTGCTCGTGCTCGACGAGCCGACCACCGGCCTGGATGCCACGGTCGAGGCGGAGGTGCTCGATCTCGTTCGGGTGCTGCGCAAGGACAGCAACGCGGCCGTTCTGCTGATCGCCCACAACCTTGGCATCATCCGCTCGCTGTGCGATCGGGTCGGTGTGATGTATGCCGGGCGCATCGTGGAGGAGGGTCCCAGCCATCAGGTGTTCGACGACCCGCAGCATCCGTACACGGTGGGGCTGCTTCGATCGCTGCCACGGCACGGCGTGCGCAAGACCGAGCGAGCTCTCGCGACCATCCCGGGCATCTTGCCGCTGATCGGCAGTGACCTGCCGACGTGTGTGTTCGTCGACCGGTGCCCGTTGGCGGATGACGTGTGCCGAAACGAGGTGCCGCCTGTTGTACCTGTGGGCACCGATGGGGTCCGTTACACGCTGTGTCATCACCCCGAACGCATCCCCGAGCTCGTGGAAGCGCCGCCGGTCGTGCCGATCGGCATGCTCTCCTCCTCGGAGGCCAACCCCGACGTGCTCGAACTCACCCACCTGTCGAAGACGTTCCGGCAACGAAGTGTCAACGTACCGGCGCTGGTCGATGTCGATCTCCAACTCGCCGAGGGCGAGACGCTGGGCATCGTGGGCGAATCGGGTTCTGGCAAGTCCACCCTCGCCAAGACGATCCTCGGCATCGAGCCGGCCGACGACGGCGGCACGGTGTCGCTCGATGGCAACACCGTCGCGCCCAACACCTCGTCGCGCAGCACCGACGACAAGCGCGCGATGCAGATGGTGTTCCAAAACCCCGACTCGGCGCTGAACCGCAGTTGGTCCGTTCGCCGCATCCTGATGCGCAGCGTCGAGAAGCTCACCGGCATCAAGGGACAGGAGGCCAACGCCCGTGTCGAGGCCCTGGCGGCTCATCTGCGGCTCACGCCCCGTCACCTCGACCTCAAGCCTCGCCAACTGTCCGGTGGGCTGAAACAGCGCGTCGCGATCGCCCGCGCCTTCGCCGGCGATCCACGCATCGTCGTGTGCGACGAACCGACCAGTGCACTGGATGTCTCGGTGCAGGCGGCCATCCTCAACCTGCTCGCCGACCTGCAGAGCGAGGAGAAGACCAGCTACGTCTTCATCACCCACGACATGGGAGTCGTGCGGTACCTGGCCGACCGCATCGCGGTGATGTACCTCGGTCGCATCCAGGAGGTGGGGCCTACCGACGACGTGTTCAACGGGCCCAACCACCCGTACACCGAGGCGTTGCTGTCGGCCATACCCAGCGTCGACGGCGAGCCCACGTCGCGTATCCGCCTCGAGGGAGAGATTCCTTCGCCCGCCAACCCACCGACGGGCTGCGTGTTCCATCCTCGGTGCCCGCGTGCCATCGCCGGAGTCTGCGAAGTGACTGAGCCGCCGTTGCTCGAGGTTGCTCCTGGTCACGCGATGCGGTGTCACATCCCGATTGACGAGCTTCGGCGCCTGCAGAGCGGCAACTGACCGCCCTGACGGCTACATCGTTGGCTCAATCGTCGAGGAAGCGGTCGACGCCGGTATCTCGACGAGCTGTGTGCCAGCGATGGCAGCCGGCCTCGTGGAACCAGCGCTCGACTTGCGGGCCGTCGATGTTGGTGAACATCCACACACGGTCGAGGTCGCGGTCGAACTCCTCGGTGAGGTGTGCCGGTGGTTCCGGCAGTTCGCCGCCGAAGCGGAACTCTTCGACGGGCCGCGGCCCGCAGTTCGGACAGATGATCGTCAGCATCAGCGCGTCCCTGTGGATCCCTGGTCGGCCATCGGGTGGTCGGCTGCGAATCGTGAGAGTGCAAAGGGTGCGATGAGGGCTGGAGTGCGACCGGTGGCGATCAGCTCGGCCATCTGTTCACCGCCGGCCGGGATGCCCTTGAAGCCCCAGGTCCCCCAGCCGGTGGTGATGACGAAACCATCGACTCCGGTGAAGCCCATGATCGGCGAGAAATCGGCCGAGATGTCGCACCGCCCCGTCCATTGGCGGAGGATCTTGAGGTTGCGCACGAAGGGGAGCAGGAACGCCATCTTCAGTGAGCACGACTGCAGGAACTGGAACGACGACTGGCGCGAGTAGCTCGATTCGCGTTCGAACTCGTGACCGATCAGCATCTGTCCGCGAGCTGTCTGTGAGACGTAGCAGAGCAGATCGGTCGACGACACGATCGGGCCAAGGCCTTGGGCGTAGCCGTTGGTGACGAATGCCTGCAATGGATGCGTGCGTACCGGGAGGCGCAGTCCGGCGTGCGCGGCCATCGTCGACACGTCGCCACCGACGGCGCTCATCACCGTTCCGGCGGCGATGTCGCCGCGCGAAGTTTTCACACCGACGACCCGGTCGCCATCGCGCAACAGGCCGGTGACCGAGGTGCCTTGCAGCACGTGCACGCCCCGCTGCATCGCGCCTTGCGCGTACGCCCACACGACGCGGTCGTGGCGGGCGGTCGAACCGGGGACGTGGTACGAGGCACCGAGCACCGGGTAGCGGCCACCACCGGTGAGGTCGATCTGCGGGCACAACTTCCTGATCTCCATCGGATCGACCAGAACGGTCTCGACACCGCACGCATTGTTGAGTTGAACGCGGGACCGTTCGGCGCGCATACCCGACTCGGTGTGGGCCATCCAGATCAAACCCTTGGTGTCGTGCATGATCCAACAGC
>JANOJI010000452.1:0-6295 GCA_031408175.1 Ilumatobacteraceae bacterium | reverse complement strand
GACCATTGCTCGCCGGCGCGATCCGAGCGCTGCCTGCCGGCCTCTTCCTGGCGACGTTCACTCGCCACCGGCCGCATGCAGATAAACCGCGAGCGCCTCAAGCGACCGCTGCAGATTGGCATCCAGCGTCAGCGCGACGTGCGACAGGCCATCGTTGCGCGCGACGATATGGTCGGTCACATGCGGCGCAAGCAGAGGCATCGGCTTGCGCTGGCGCGGCACAGAGTCCGCTTTCGCATAAGCCGCATCATCCGCCGACACGCGCCCGGTATCGGCGAGCCGGGTCAGCACCCGATCGCGCGCCTTGTGGGCCGCATCCGGATGCCGGTCGAGTCGCCGCGACTCCGGCGACTGCGGGAGGCTTGCGAGCCCTGGTATCAAGTTGTTTGACTACAAGGAACTGCATGACTGCTACTATTCACTCCCCATCTGTACCGGGAGTCATCAACGTCACATCGTCGGCGACCGCGGCCCGTGGCCGCCCCGAAGTGGGCGTATTGCTGACGACAGCGCTGGCGCCAGTCGCGTGGGGCATGACCTATCTGGTCACCACCGAGCTGCTGCCCCCTGACCGACCATTGCTCGCCGGCGCGATCCGAGCGCTGCCTGCCGGCCTCTTCCTGGCGACGTTTACTCGCCACCGGCCGCACGGTGCATGGTGGATCAAGGCGTTCGCTCTTGGAACCCTCAACATCGGCGGGTTCTTCGCTTTGCTGTTCGTGGCTGCCTACCGGTTGCCCGGCGGCGTCGCGGCCACACTCGGCGCGATCCAGCCGCTGATCGCGGCCGGGCTGGCCGCTTGGCTCCTGCGCGAACGGCTCACGGGCAAGATTGTCGTTGCCGGTCTCCTAGGTCTCGCTGGCGTCGCCCTGCTCGTGCTGCGCGCCGGCGCCCGGCTCGACGGCGTTGGTCTGGTCGCGGGACTGGCCGGAGCGGCGTCGATGGCGGGTGGGGTCGTACTGACCAAGTACTGGGGCAGGCCGGTGCCCCTGCTGGCGTTCACCTCGTGGCAACTCGTCGCCGGTGGACTGGTGCTGCTACCCGCCACACTCGCCGTCGAGGGACTTCCGCCACACCTCACCGGTCAGAACCTGCTCGGCTTCTTGTGGCTCGCGATTCCCGGCACAGCGGTTGCGTACTCGCTGTGGTTCCGAGGAATAGAGCGCATACCGGTGAGTCAGGCGTCTCTGCTGGGACTGTTCAGTCCGGTTGTTGCGACTGCAGCGGGATGGCTGATCGCCCATCAGACGTTGAAGGCACCGCAGATCGCCGGCGCAGGTTTGGTGCTGTCCGCCGTGTGGCTCGGTCAGCGAACCCGAGCTACTGCATCGCTGCTGCAATCGCTGCCGCGGTCGGCATCCCGCCTCGGGCACCCACCTCCATGACGGAAAGGGACGCCGCGGCAACGGCGATAGGTATGGCCACTGCCAATTCGTCGCCGGCAGCCAGTCGAGCGGCGAGTACACCGTTGAAGGTGTCACCTGCGCCGGTTGTATCGCGGACCTCGACCGCCGGAGCGGGGACACGCCGAACAACCAGGTCGCCGGCAACCATCAACACGCCGTCGCCTCCCTGCGTGACAACGACCGATTGGCGGCTTCTGGCCACGATTTGTGCCGCGTCGTCGGCGGACGACCCGCCGGATACGCCGAGCCGTGCCACCAGGTCGCGCAACTCGGTCTCGTTGGGCGTCACGATCGGGCCGAGGCCGAGCAGTTCGGTGACGATCGGCAGCACCGGTGCCGGATTCAGTACGCACAACACGCCTGCACCTGCGGCTTCCTCCACTGCAGCTGCCACGGCTGCGGCCGGGATCTCGGTGCTGACCAGCACACATCCCGTCAACGGCAGTGCGGTGCGCAGGCAGCGACGGACGTGATCGGCAACGATCGCTGCGTTGGCCCCGGCACCGACCGCGATCTGGTTCTCGCCGTTGTCGTCGACCACGATCAGCGCCACACCAGTCGACTCGCCTGCCAGCACGGCGACATCGCTGACGTCGACCCCCTCGGTGACCAGCTCGGCGAGCGCAGCCGCACCGGTGTCATCGTCGCCGACGGCGCCGATCAAGCGCACGACGGCGCCGACCCGCGCCGCGGCAACTGCTGCGTTGGCTCCCTTGCCCCCGCCAAAGGTCTGCAATCCCTCGCCGACAACCGTTTCTCCGGGCCCAGGCAGTCGCTGCGCAGCAACAACGAAATCGACGTTGATCGCCCCGACAACGACCACCATGTTTCGCGTCTCGCCGCTCGTCCCGGTCACGTCGCGGAGGCTACACATCCAACTCCCATCCCAGCGTTTGTGAGCTGGCGCCCCGATACGGGGCCGCAGTCGTCAGACGCTGTGCGAAATTCACACTGATGCGGCTGACACCTCGACACGGGCATCGTTGAAGCTGGCCCCACCGGCGAGATCCGACAGATGATCCGGAGCAAACACATTGGCGGTGAAGCCATTGTGCCCGTCCCGGCACCACATTCCCTTCGGCATGGTTGCAACACCCGGCCGCAGCGTCTCGTCGACCGTAACGTGCGCCACGATCGTGTGCCGACCGTCGGTGATCTGTGCTCGATCGCCGGCGAGCAATCCTCTGGCTGCCGCATCGGCTGGGTGCAGGTGCAGGTCGGCGCTCGCCGGGGCGATGTTGCCGAACATCGAGCTGGTGGTGCGACTCGTAGCCGGTGTGATCAGCGTGATCGGTAGGCCTGGCCGATCGATAGCGCGGTATGCGGGCAGCGGATCGACGCCGTCGGCGTCGCACACCAACTGCACCCTGCCACCAGGATCCACGTCTCGAAACTGAACGGTGCCGCCGGTCGGACGCTTCACAAACGGCAACACCCGTTCGCCGAGCGCCAGCCGACGCACACGCTCGGGGCTCGGGTCCCACTGCTGCGGATCGAGCCCGAGCCGAAGGCCGACGCCGACGCTGACCTCGTCGTTCGTGCGGCTCTGGCCGACACGCGGGATCACGGCTGGAGCGTCTTGCATGACGAACGATCCATAGCTGCCGACCACCTCGTCGACCTCGAACTGCGATGTGGCCGGCAACACCAGATCTGCATAACGAGCGGTATCGGTCATGGTCAGGTCATGCACGACCGTGAACAGATCGTCGCGAGCGAGACCCTGCATCACGGTGGCCTGTTCCGGACAGGTGGCTGCGGGATTCGAGCCCTGCACGAACAGCACCTCGACGTGTCCGCCTTCGTCGTCGGTGAGAATGCGACCGAGGCGATTCATGTTGATCGCTCGCCGCTCGGGCACCGATACATCGCCAACGACGCCGCGCCGGATGGCGTCGTCCTGGAACCCGGTGCCACCACTGATCGAGTTGAACACGCCCGATCCCGGCGTGCCGAACTGTCCGGCGAGAGCCGGCAGGGCGAACACCGCACGGCTGGCCGAACCGCCGTTGCGGTTCCGTTCCTGACCCCAGCCAACTCGCAACATCGCTGGACGAACGGTGCCATACATCTCGGAGAACTGCTCGATGTCGGCGGCGTCGAGGCCGCACACCTCGGCGGCGCGTGTCACCGTCCACTCCTCGCAAGCGGCGAGGTACTGGTCGGCGCCATCGACCCACCTGTCGATGAATGCCCGATCGACATGACCGTTGCGCTGTAGCAGCGCTGCGACTGCCATCGCCAGCACACCGTCGGTTCCAGGCCTCACGGCGAGATGCAGGTCGGCACGGTCCGCAATCGGTGTGCGTCGCGGGTCGACGACGATCAGCTTGGCGCCGGCACGACGTCGCCCCTCGATCACGGGTGACAGGTGTGGGTGGGAGACATTCGGGTTGGCACCCCACACCACGATCAGGTCGCTGTACTGGAGATCCTCAGGATCAGCCGAGGCCATCGAACCATACGTGCGGTCCCACGCCTCACCGACGGTCGCCGCGCAGATGGTGATGTCGGTTCGCGCCGCACCAAGGTGCTCCCACACCAGTGGCGACAGTCCCGCCCGACCCATGTTGCCGGCCGACGAGCTGTACAAGTACGGCACGACCGACGGCCATCCGTGCGCATCAACTGCGTGGCGGATGCGGTCGGCAAAGGCATCGAGGGCCTCGTCCCAGGTGATCTCGACGAACTCGCCGTCTCCTTTGCGGCCAACGCGACGTAGTGGGCTGGTGATGCGGTCGGGGCCATGAAGGAGCTGCGGTGTGTGCTTGACCTTGGCACAAATCCAGCCCTTCGTTGCCGGATTCGGGCCCTCGCCGGCAGCATCGAGTGCGACCAGGCGGCCGTCCTCCACCGTCGCCTCCAGACTGCAGCTATCCGGGCAATCGAGCGAACAAGCGGTCAGTATCCCCATACGGCGAGCGTAGCTGCAGGCGCTAAATCGACTGCGCGCGATGTACATGCCGTCCTACGCTCCGGCGATGAACCTGGTACTGCGGCCGCTGACGGTCGACGACATTCCTGGCGTCGCCGAGATGATCCGCAAGTCGGAGTCGTTCGACCGCGTCCCACGAGTTGTGCAGGACGAAGAGATGGCGGAGGAATTGGACGACGTCCGCATCCGCCTGAAAACCGATACGCGTCTCGCCGAAGTCGATGGTGAAATTGTCGGCAATGCGTACACGTTCTATCTACCCAGCGACGAGCGGGAGGAGCGCTGCTACATCTTCGGCGGGGTTGATCCCGATCATCGCCAGCGAGGGATTGGACGTGCGCTGATGCAGTGGGCAATTGATCGCGGCACCGATCAACTTCGATCGAGTGGCACCGATGTACCGAAGTATCTGCGAGTTCACTCCTACGATTTCCAAGCGGCCAACCATCAGCTCTTCACCCGCCTCGGCTTCGACACGGTTCGTTACTTCGAGGAGTTACTCCGTGCACTCGACGACCTCCCACCCATCGCCGCCATCGACGGAGTGCGGATCATTTCCTGGCCCGAAGATCGTGACGAAGAGATCAGGGCCGAGAAGAACACCAGCTTCGCCGACCATTGGGGATCGACACCGACGAGTGCAGCGGATTGGTACGCGCTCACTCGAGGTTTCGGCGCCCGCCCGGATCTGTCGTTCATCGCTGTCGACGATCACGACTGCGTCATCGGTCACTGCCTGAACCATCGCTACCGGGCCGACGACGACCTGCTCGGGCGCAGCGATGGGTGGATCGAGTCGCTGGGAACCTTGCCAGCTCGACGCGGTACGGGTATCGCTTCGGCGCTGATCGCCCACTCGCTCCACGCTTTCGCGCGAGCCGGCCTGACTCACGCCTCGATCGAAGTCGACAGCGAGAATCCCAGTGGCGCGGCGCGGTTGTATCGGCAGCTCGGATTCGCGTTGCGTCAGCGGGCGATCACACAACAGATCATCGTGGGATGACGGTTCCAACCACCGCGTCAGTCGCCAATCCTCGACACGTCGACCGCGACCGACAACTCCTGCGTCGCCGGTGAACCGAAAACCACGCCCCGCACCGGGGCGACGTCGGCATAGTCACGTCCCCAACCGACGGTCACGTGGCAGAGCGGCGGGACATGATCGTTGGTCGGATCGACATCGAGCCAACCCCACCCGGGGATGTAGACCGCGCACCATGCATGCGATGCATCGGCACCGACCAACTTGGTCTTGCCCGGCGCCGGTTCATTCTCGATGTATCCGCTGACGTACCGCGCCGGCAACCCGAGCGAGCGCATCGTACCGATCGCCAGATGGGCGAAGTCCTGGCACACGCCCCGACGATGAGTCAACACGTCGGCGAGTGGCGTACTGACGTCGCTGAAACTCGGGTCGAACGAGAACTCGGCAAAGATGCGATGACTGAGGTCGGTGACAGCGTCGTGGAACGCTCGGCCGGGCAGGAACGACCACGACGCGAACCTGGCGAGATCGGCAGACGGAGTGACCAGCGTCGACTCGATCGAACACATGCGAGCCAGCAAGCCGTCGGGGCTGCCGTCGGTGGCCACGATCGTGCGCACCTCCTCCCACGGCGGCGACCAAGCAAGATGGTCCGGAGTTTTGAGGTCGACCTCGTGGAGTCCGGTGACGACGAGCTGATCGTGAACCTGTTCGACCGCGCGATACGACACATGATTTCCGAACGCGTCCAGATACTCGTCGGCATGATCTGCTTCCGGAAGCGTGGTGACCTCGGTACTGATCACCGTCTGCGTCGGTGTCTGGCGTGGGCGGAGGTGAGCCACCGTATGGCCGTTGATCACCTGCGCGCTATAGCGGTATTCGGTGGTGTGACGCACGCGGTAGCGCATCAGCCGAGACCGCCGAGACCGCGTCGCGCCGGATGAGTGAACCAGGCCAGCATCAACT
>JANOJI010000418.1:0-12993 GCA_031408175.1 Ilumatobacteraceae bacterium | reverse complement strand
TCCGATCACCGGTGCGGGTAAGCCGGGGTAGGTGATCATTCCGTCGGTGATCGGATGGCTGAGATCGATGAACCTGATCCTCGTCACGATTCGACGTTACCCAGCAGTCAGACCAGGAACTGAACGACGACGATCTTGGTGATCATCGCGACAGGGAACACGAGCGCGTAGGCCCGGCTGAGCCGGTCGTCACCAGCTGAGCGCTCGAGACCGAACGCCAGCGCGGCGGGTTGGGTTTCGATACCGGCCAGCATTCCCGCTGCCTCAACAGCGTCGCGGTGTGCGACCAGCGTGGCCACCAGCGGTACGACTGCCGCAAACGCGACGGCGATCGCCGCGCCGGCGGCAACGAGTTCGAGTCCGTGACGCGTGACGATCGCGTCGGCGAACGCAGTGCCGCTGCCAAGGCCGGCGCAGGCCAGGAACATGAGGATCCCCAGTTGTCGTATGACCTGATTGGCGGCGTGAGGAATCTGCCAGGTAACGGGTCCTGTTCGCGAGATCACGCCCAGCGTGAGGCCGACGAGGAGGGGGCCACCGCCCACGCCGAGTGCGAGCTTGACCGAGCCGATGTGCACCGAAGCCGTTCCGATGGCAACACCGATCGTCGCGCCGAGTGCGAACCCCAGCGCGTCGACTTCGGCGAGGCGACGTTCGGAGTCGCCGAGCAGACGGGCGGTCTGGGCGAGCCCTTCTGTCGGACCGACGACACGGACGCGGTCACCGAGTTCTAGTTCGAAGTTTCCGGTGACGACGAAGTCCTGGTCACCGCGTCGCACTCGGGTCGGAACGACGCCGTGACGACGGGGGAGGTCGAGATCGGCGAGGCGTTGACCGGCAAGCCGGCGATTGGACACGACGATGCGTCTGAAATCGAGCTGGGTTCGGTCGAGTGGCAGATGTCGGTCGCTGCGCTCGCCGACGTCGCGTGCGAAGTCGGTCACGGCTACCTCCGGTCCGAGCACGACCACGATGTCACCGCGCTCGAGGCGTTGGTCGGCGAGCGCGATCTGAACCTTGCCGGCTCGCTCGAAGCGGCTGAAGCCGATTCCGTTGTAGCGCGACTGCAGCTCGTCGAGCGAGGGAAGGTCCGCCGCGGTCACCTCGACGGTCCAGGTGATGACCCGCTCAGGCGCCGCTGGCGTCGGACGCTCGAGTGTTGCCGGCAATGGCAAGCGACGGCCGAGCACCAACGTTGTCATCACGAGCATTGCCGCGACTGCCGCCGGGTAGACGAGTGAATAGGCGACGACAGGATCGCCGGTGGTCAGCGCATCGGAGGCAGCCTGGAGCGCCGGAGTGTTGGTGGTGCTGCCCGCGAAGAGCCCTGCTGTCTCTGCCGAAGTGAAGCTGAACACAGACCCCACGGCCGAGCACAAGCCGGCTAGGCCAAGGATCAGCCCGACGGTCATGGTGCATGCCACGACACCTCCACGCCGCATGCCACTGAAGAACGTCGGTCCCGAGGCCAGCCCGATCGTGTAGGTGAACAACACCAAGCCGAGCTCACGCAGCACGGTGAGACCTTGGGTGCTACCGAACGAATCGTCGACCGCTCCGATGGCGAGCCCAACGAACAGCGCCGCTGCCGGTCCCAGGCTGACACCCCGGATACGGACAGCACCGACGCCGGCGCCGAGAGCAATGGCGAGGAACGCGAGAAGGACCGGGTCCTTGGCGAGAATGTCAACGACGGCTAGAAGACTAGCCAGGCTGATCGTCGATGACTTCCTGGAAGTCGGCTGCCGTAAACCCGGGAGGGATCTGGCCGACGAGTCTCAGCGCACCGAAGATCGCTCGATCCACGGTCTCCACCTTGTCCATCGGCGGGGCGAGTCCGGCGCGGACTGCGTTCTCGTAGTCGACAGGGTCGCTCACCCATGACGCGACGATGCCTGATGCGGTGAATATCGCGTCGGAGTCCGCTGCCTTGATTGCCTTGACCATGTCGTCCTCCTCCTCCTCCCCCTCCTCTACGGGCGGGATCAACTCTATTCTTGCCGGTGGATGTGATTCCTCGAAGGTCATCACCGCGGGTGGCACGGCGTCACCGACGAACCACTGTACGTGCCACTTCTCGCTCTTCGTGCCATGCGCGAAGCCGAAGTCGAGTTCGTGCGTGAACAGCCAGTCAACGACAGCATCCGTGAGGTTGTCGGGGGCGTTGCCCGTATCCGCTCCATCGGGCAAGGCGAGATCGTCGGCGCACCACAGTCCGTGCGGTGACGTGCCGGGCACAGCAGCCGTTGCCGGGAACTTCCCGTTTGTGAACTGGATCTTCGTCCAATGATCGGAGTCGGCGATCACGACACCCGGCAGCAACGTTTCCACGGCAGCACGATCTTGCGAAGGAAAGACCTTTGTCAGCTCTTTGTCGAGGGCGCGATTACTGCTGAACTCCTCCAGCGAGCACGGCCGGTAACGCGCTTGGGCGCCGCCGAAGATCATCCACTGCTGAGCGAGCGTGCGGCCGCGGCCAGTCGTCGAGAGCGTGATACCGAGATCGCGTTTGATGGCTGCGTGCATCGCCCGCATCCCTCGTGCCGGCAGCGAGGCCATCTTGAAGATCGTCCCGGGACGGTCGACGACTTCCAGCAATGCTTCGTCGACGGCGCCGTTCGGTTGCGTCGCGATGACGCTCGGAGCCTTCGTCTTTCTGATCGGCATACTCGGCCTCTGGGCC
Organism: Ilumatobacteraceae bacterium; assembly: GCA_031408175.1. GTDB lineage: Bacteria > Actinomycetota > Acidimicrobiia > Acidimicrobiales > Ilumatobacteraceae > JAENVT01. Next base: position 10,310 of record JANOJI010000418.1, on the reverse strand, counting down.
ATCGCGGGTGACGATACACCCGACGATCGTGGTGTCCGTGGCGAGTATCAGCCCCAGCGCGTCACGTACCACCGATACGTGCCCAACCTGCGTCGTCATCTCGCCGCGTGCGAAGTCGCCGTGGTGCAGGGCGGGCTCACCGGGACCACGAGTGCGATGGGATGTGCGACGCGTGTCTTGCCAATCCGGCGGTAAGAGCGGATAGTTCTAGCGATCACATCGAACCAGGAGGCAACGTGTCGAAGTACCTGATAATCGCCAACTATTCCTCGGACGGAGTCAAGGGGGTGTTGGCCTCGGGTGGCAGCGCCCGACGGGCCGCCGTCGCGACCGCCATCGAAACGCTCGGAGGTTCGCTCGAAAGCTTCTACTTCGGGTTCGGCGACGGCGACGCATACGTCGTGGTCGACCTCCCTGACAACGTCGCCGCCGCATCGATCAGCATGCAGGTCGGGGCGAGCGGAATGGCCTCGACTCGCACGGTGGTCCTGCTCACCCCAGAAGAGGTGGATCGGGCAACGCAGTCGCCGACCGTCTACCGGCCACCCGGCTCCTGAGCGGTCAGGCCATACTCACTCGGGACACTGTGCCAGGGCTCCGCTGACGATCACTTCGCCGGATGAACCCTGGGCGGCGTCCTTGGGCGGGGCAACGCTTTCACGGGTGATGGTGAGAACCGGGTAGTCGGCAATCGCAACGCCTGCCCATCCCGTCGCTTCGTCGAGCTCGTGGAACGTGCCGATCGGCACCAGTGCCGTGCCCGCACAATTTTTGAGCCAGCCCTCGTAGAAGTCGTCGCCGTCGCGGCGCGGCAGGCCGGCGACCGAGAGTTCGATGCGAATGCCAGATGCCAGCTCGGTGATGGCGGCGCTGCCGTTGACTCCCGGCGCGAGATCGGTACCGACGATGTCGATCGTGGCATCGGCCGATTGCTGATCGTTGCCCGGCACGGCGATGAGCACCACGGCCGCGGCAGCGGCGGCACCGATCGCGGCAGCGGCGAATCGGCCCGGCCAGGCGCGCCGGGCGCGCCCGATCGGAATGACCACGCGCCGTTCGTCGGCTATTCCGGCGATGATCCGGCTCTCCAGTTGATCGCTGGGCTCCTGCCAGAGTGAGGGGTCGCCAAGCAGCGCGAGGATGTCCGGCTCGAGCAGATCGTTCTCCTCGTTCTCATTCATCGCCACCACCTCCAGTCCAAGTTCAGCAATCCAGTCAACGAACTCACTTCACACCCGCCAGTACGTCATCCATCGTCGATCGGTTCTCGCAGATGTCGGAGCCGAGTCGCCAAATGCTGGTGGGCGCGGTGCGACCGCGATTTCACGGTACCGAGGGGCAATCCCAACTGTTCGGCGATCTCGCTCTGGCTGTGCCCCTCGAGGTGCTGCAAGCGCACCACCTCACGTTCGTCGGGCTGCAACGCGTCGATGGCGGCACGTACCTGCCATGTCTCCCACACAGCCTCCGCGGACGGCGGAAGGCTGATCAACGCCGGTTCGTCAGCGCTCGTGACTTCAAGCGAGGTCGCCGGACGGCGCGCCTCGCTTCGTTGCATGTCGATGGCCACACGGCGAGTGATGGTGGCCAGCCAGGGTGCCGGGTCCCTCTCCATGTCGAACGTCGAGGCGGCACGCCACGCCTGGAGGAACGCCTGTTGGGTGGCATCCTCAGCCAGCTGACGATCACCGAGGATGCGTACGGCGATGGTGAAGACAAGCCGGCCGTACTGCCGATAGAGCGCGCGGACCGCATCGTCGTCGCCGGCACGAAATCGTTCCATGACGGCAGAGTCGAGACCTGCACCCGGCACACCACGATTGTTGCAGACAGCGGCGCTGACGAGACGCGCATGAGACGAGACGCGCATGAGACGAGCCTGGCGGCTCGCCCCGGTGGCCTATCACTGCCTGTGGGCACTCGGACTGCAGACCACAGAGACGCGGGCGCTGGTGCACGGCCTGTTCGGGTGCGCCTTCTACGGAGCTATGACCACCAAGCTGCTCGCGCTTCGAGCCGAGCGTCTGCCACGTTGGTCGATCCCGTTGGTCGGCTCCGTGCTGGCGCTGACCTTGACTGCGGTGTGGCTCACGTCGGCGTTGTGGTTCTACACCGCATTCGACATCACCCGATAGGGGCGCCCTACAGGCGACAACCGGCTCGGCCCTTCACAGTGTCGTCGGAGGGCAGGAAGTCGGGGCACCGCGTTTCGGTGAAGGTCGGCTCCGCACCACCTTCGACGGCGAACACAGCGCCGGTGAAGTCGGCAGCGGTGAGGTCGACGCGATCGAACGAGGCACCGGTGAGAATGGCACCGGTGAATCGGGCCGCCGCCATCGAGATCGGTCCGCTGGCGTGGCTGCTGAAACTCACGCCGGTGAGGTCGAAGCCACTGAAGTCGACACCTGCCAACGTCTCGCCGCCACGCACTCCAACGCTCACGTTCGTGATCGCTGCCGTCGCCAAGCCGGTGGCATCGAACAACGTCGCGTTGACATCGGCACCGGTCAGATTTGCGCCGGCGAGGATGGCGTCGCTGAGGTCGGTGCCCGACAGGTCTGTGTCGACCAGCGAGGCGCTGGTCAGATCGGCACCGGTCAACGTCCCCACGACAGTGGCACCGTCGAAGTGGGCGCCGATGAGCACGGCGTCGCTCAAATCGACGTTCTCGCGGATGTTGGCATTGCGCAGGTCGATGCCGGTGAGATCGGCGGCTGGCCCAAGCGGCGGATCGAACGATTCGGCAAGCGAGCACGCCGCTCCTGGAGCGGGAACGCAAGTCCGGCGGTCAGGTGGCGGCGTATCGACCGGGTCATTGGTGGCTACCGATGGGTCGGTTGTTGAGACGATCGCCGGCGCGGTGGTGGTTGGCGCGGGGGTTGCCTCATCACTGCTGGAGCACGCGACGATGACGCACGCAACCAGGGTGAACGCACCAAACCCGCGACCACCCGACCACCCCATCATCGGCTATGAGCCTAGGTGCCGGCCGATTGCCCCTTCGGTCTAAGTTGTGCGCCAGATGGGCGCGAATGTGAACGGGTCGACGGAGCTGACGGATGCGTACCTGCGCAGGCTCGGAGTGGATGCCGAGCCACCGTCGGTCGACGCGTTGTTTCGTATTCACCGTGCCCACGTCGACCGCGTGCCATACGAGACGACGTGGATCCACCTGGGCGAGCGCTGGGGTATCGACACCGACGCGGCGATGGAGCGCATCGCTCGAAAAGGTCGAGGCGGGTACTGCTTCCACCTCAACGGGTCGCTGTCGCGACTGCTCGCCACCTTGGGCTACGACGTGTCACTACATATCGGTGGCGTGCATCGTGTCGAGCCATTGCCCGACGATCTGACGAACCACCTCGTGCTGACCGTCGCCGGCCTTCCGACCGACGGCAACCCGGTAGGCACGTGGTACGTCGATGCCGGGTTGGGTGATGCCCTGTACGAGCCGATGCCGCTGCTGGCAGGCACCTACCAACAGGGCCCATTGACGTTCGTTCTCGGCGAGACGCCCGGCGGTATCGGCGACTGGCACCTGACGCACGATCCTGAAGGTTCGTTCGCGGGTATGAACTTCCGATCGTCAGTTGCGTCCCTCGACGACTTCGCGATCCGTCACGAGCACCTGTCGACCTCGCCGGACTCGGGTTTCGTTCGAAACGTGACGGCGCAACGTCGACAGCGACACAGCGTGGCCTGGATCCGGGCGCTCACACACGGGCGGCTCGATTCGAACGGTAGTGCCACGAGCTTCGTGACAGATCGAGGCGACTGGTTCGCGCTGCTGGCCGACGAGTTCATGCTTCCACTCGACGATGTCGACACGTCTGCGAAGGACCGGCTGTGGACGAGTGCTCGCACGGCGCACGAGGCGTGGCTCGCTACGAAGTGATGTCGTCGACCACGAGTCGATAGCCGACGTGCGAGATGGTCTCGATCCGTGGACGCTGGGCGCCACTACCGAGGACGTGGCGCAGCGTGCTGATCGCGATCCGAAGTCTTCGTGGGTCGACGGTGTCCGGCTGTGCTCCCCACACCGTCGAGAGCAGACTGTCGCGGTCGACAACCCGATTGGGTTGCTTGGCGAGCACCGTGAGCAGCAAGAACTGAACCGGCGGGCACTTCACCGGCGCGCCGGCGATGTACAAGGCATGCGCATCGAGGTCGAGTACGACGTCGCCCATGGCAATGCGCGGCCGCTGCGCCGTTGCCACAGACTTCTGACTGCGGAGCCCGGCTCGGATGCGAGCGGCAAGTACACCGGTCGACAGCGATCGCGGCGCGAAGTCATCGGCGCCCGAGTCGAACGTTGCGATCTGCAGGGACTCGTCGGCGAAATCGTCGTCGTCGGCCACGACAACAATTCGAGCCGCGATCGTCTCCCGGATGTCTCGACACACCCGCACGAGATCGAAGCCGTTGGCGACATGATCCAGCACGACAACGTCGGGGGCCAGCGCGACGAGACGCTCGAGCATCGTTCGGCCAACAGCCACCGCGTTCAGCTCCAACGCGACGTCGCGCAGCCGATCCGCGAGCGGAGCCGGGTTCGCTGCCGCGGCATGCACCACGACAAGGCTTCCAGCATCGTTGTGGAGCCGAAACCGCGGCGCAACGAAGTCGATGTCGGGCTCGTGGCTACCGCCTGTCATCGCTGAACGTGGCATGAAGTGCGGACCGTAGTTGGGCAATGTGTCTGAATTGTCGCCGCATTGTTTCCATCAGATAACGCTGCCGTGGCGAGCGCGCACGATAGCCACATAGCCGAAATGTAGGGGCGACCTTAGGGAAACGTGGGCCACTTATCGTGCGCGTGACTGACGCCAACGAAGTCGGCAGTTGTCTCTTACCTAGCCCCTACAGATCGGGAGGACGTAGTGCGCAAAGCGCTCAGATACATCGTTGGCGGTGCCGTCGGCGCCGGACTGACCACACTCTTCATCGGAGGTACCGCGTTTGCGGCCGAGGAAGACCCGGTTGCCGTGCTCGGCACCCAGGTCAACTTGTTGTGGGTGGTGATCGGAGCCGTACTTGTCATCTTCATGCAGGCAGGCTTCGCGCTCGTCGAGACGGGCTTCACGCAGAAGAAGAACGCTGCACATGTGATGAGCACCAACTTCATGATCTTCGGCCTCGGCTTCGTCGGATTCTTGTTCGTCGGGTTCCCGCTGGCGTTCGGTGGGTTCACCTACTCGGCTTTCGGACTCAACGTTCCGATGAGTGATCCACTGCTCGGCTCCGACAACTGGGTCTTCCTCTGGAAGGGTTGGGACCATCTCGGTAACGGCGCAACCCCGGCGCTGTTGGCTTTCTTCTTGTACATGGTTGCCTTCATGGACACCACAGCCACCATCCCGACGGGCGCAATGGCCGAGCGTTGGAAGTGGAAGAGCTTCGCGATCTGGGGCCTGTTCTGTGGCGCCATCTACTACCCGCTGTTCGCCAGTTGGACATGGGGCGGTGGCTGGCTGTCCAAGACGTGGGACACGATGAGCCTGGGCACCGGCTACGTCGACTTCGCCGGTTCCGGCGTGGTGCACGCCGTCGGCGGCGTTGCCGCACTCGCCGGCGCAATCATTCTCGGCCCGCGCATCGGCAAGTACGGCCCCGACGGCAAGCCCAACGTCATCCCCGGTCACAACATCCCCATGGCTCAGCTCGGCTGTTTCATCCTGCTGTTCGGCTGGTTCGGCTTCAACGCCGCATCGACGTTCGCCGCGACCGATATTCAGTTCGCAACGGTTGCAGCCAACACCGCCATCGCCGGCGCAGTCGGCTCGGTCGTGGCGATGTACTACATGATGGCGAAAACCGGAAAGCCCGATCCCGGGATGATGGTCAACGGCATGCTCGCTGGTCTCGTGGCGATCACTGCGCCGTGTGCGTTCGTGGCACCGTGGGCTGCTGCAGTGATCGGTGCTGTCGCCGCTGTGCTCGTCATCGAAGCTGCGTTGTTCATCGAGCGCAAGGGCGTCGACGACCCGGTGGGCGCCATCGCCGTGCACGGCGTCGGCGGGATCTTCGGTGTGCTCTGCGTGGGAATCTTCGCCAATGGCAACTACGGCGCAGGCTGGAACCTCGCTGTTGACGATGCTGGCGAGCCGATGAAGATCGAAGGTCTGATCAAGGGCGAGTTCGGTCAGTTCGGTGCACAGCTTCTGGGAGCGGTCGTGATTCTCACGGTCATTCTCGGTGTCGCCTACGCCTTCTTCAAGATCCAGGACAAGCTGACCAAGGGCGGCATCCGCCCGCCTGAGGAAGAAGAGATCGCCGGCGTCGACATGGCCGAGATGGGTGTCGTCGCCTACGTCGACTGATCGTGACGTGTAGTGCTGCGTTGAGGCTCCCGGTGCTACGCCGGGAGCCTTTCCGCGTCGTCACTCGAGCGGTTCGCCTCGGGCGTAGGCCTGCAGGTAGCCCGACAGAGTCGGGGCGAAGGTGGCGCCGCCGTTCTCGTCGGGAAGTCGCAGTTCGATCTCGACATCCTCGTCTCGGGTCAGCGGTCGCTCGAGCCAGAACGTGAACTTCAACGGCTGGCCCGGTCCGGCCGGCTGCCCGCTGTCGGTCCAGGCAATGCAGTGATCTGCGCGCAGGCCAACCGGTCCGGACACGACCGTGACGGTCGCGACGACACCTTCGAGTTCGGTCTGGCTCACGTTCATCGCGATGTACGTGTACGAGTCGGTGTTGACGTCGTAGTGCCCGTCGTTCTCCCACTCGAGGCGAGGAGTTTCCTCGACGTATGTATGTGGCTGGCGGCCGTCGGCGTGCGGATCGAGGTTGTCCACATTGCCGTGCAGGACGTTCCACGTCTCGTCGCCCACGACACCGTCGACTTGGACGTTGTGATATCGCTGGAACTCCCGCACGTATTGCTCGGTCGCGTCGTCGAAGACGCCGCTCGGTTGGTAGTCGTCGGGGATGTTGATCACATCGCTGCCCAGCAGCTTCAGCTGCGTCTGCAGGTACTCCATCCAGCCATCAACAGACTGGTCGCCGGGCCGCAAGGTCGGTTCATTCGCCATGCTGCCGATGGTGCCGATGGTGCCACGAGCAGTAGAGCAGGTGCATGCCCGTCAGTGCAGCCATTCGTGAAGTCGCCATCGCCGACCTCACCTCGCTGTCGACCACCGCGCTCGCTCAGGCCACGTCGGGCGCGCAATGGGTACCACCGATACTCACATCGAACCCACGGGCGCGAAAGAGGAACCCGCCGTACCGGGATCGCGCCCGACGCGCTCATCGGCCTCGATCGTTCGGTTCGTTGAATGCGGTCAGAATGGCCCGAGCCGGTAGTCCGACGGCAGGAGGAGCACGGCCACCGTCGACATCTCGGCCGCCTGGCGCAACGTGGCGAACCGAGTCAGCGAACTCAGGATGCGCGGCTCGGCCCAACCGAGGCCGGCGAAGGCAGCAGCGGCAAGCGGCAAGCGCTGCACCGGCGCTCCCCGACCGCCGCGCCGCGAACAGGATCCCGATGGTTGCTGCGGCCACGTCGTGGGCCCGGATCTCGAGCAGCGCCTGATCGCCGAGCGGGATCCACCCGTCGACGAGCGCGCGAACGACCGCGACGATGATCGGGATGGCAGTCGCGGCGATGACCAACGCAACGAGCACGTCGATGCGACGCCACCACTGTCGAGGGTTGATGGCTAGTCGAGGATCGCCGGGTTTGCCAACCCATCGGGCACGCGGCCTGCGAGCACCTCGATCACAGATGCCGTGGCTCGACGAATCATCACATCAACCGACTTCGTGCTGAGCCCACCGACGTGTGGACTGACGACGACGTTGGGCATGGCCAGGAGAGGCGAGTCACGTGGCGGCTCGATCTCGAACACATCGAGCGCGGCTCCGGCGATCACGCCATCGCCGAGGGCTTGGATCAGTGCTGTCTCGTCGATGACGCCGCCACGTGAGGTGTTGACCAGGATTGCGTGTGGCTGCATCAACGTCAAGGCGCGTTGGTCGATGAGATTGCGGGTCGCCGGGATCAGTGGGCAGTGCAACGAGACCACGTCGGCGCGCGCCAACAGTTCGTCGAGTTCGACGGCACGAGGCGACTCGGACTCCGTCAGCGCCGGATCGGTCACGAGCAGTTCCACATCGAAGCCCGCCAATCGCCGAGCCACCAGCCGTCCGATGCTGCCGTACCCGATCAAGCCGACCGTGCTGCCGGTCAGCAGTCGTGGTGTGTGCGGCCCAGTGCGATTCCACTCGCCCCTGCGCACCCCGCCGTCATTCTCTGGGATCCGCCTCAGCACGGCGAGCATCATGGCGATGGCGTGATCGGCAACGGTTTCCTCGTTGGCACCTGGAGTTGTGGTGACGGCGACGCCGAGTTCCGTCGCCGCGGTCACGTCGATCGAGTCGATACCGACGCCGACCCTCGCAATCACCTGGAGACCGGGGCTGTTCCGAAGGACATCCGCCGTGAACGGATCGGTACTCACGATGGCACCGGCCGCATCGGTACACAGATCCAGCAGCTCGTCAGGCGATCGCAGCCCTCGCTTGGCGGCGAGGCGCATGATGCAGCCGGCTGCTGTCAACGCGCCACCGTGTTGAGGATGATCGGTGTCGTAGTCAGGAAATGTGATCAGTACGACCGGCGCCTCCCCAGCTTCGATCCCAGCACGACGCCGATGGCTCATGGACGTGGTAAACCATTCTTGAGTTCGACCTCGACGAACGCGAACTCGAACGAGTTGTGGTTGATCACGTTGTGTTCGACGCCAGCGAGCCGGCTGTAGGAGGCACCTCGGCGCAGTTCGACGTCGGTGGTTCCGCTGGCCGCTTCGATCCGCAGTGTTCCGTCGTAGAGCGGCACGACGATGTAGTCCATTCCGTGCACATGCCAGCCCGTTTCTGCCCCCGGAGCGAACCGCCATTCGGTCACGCGGACTCGGTCGTTGTCGATCTGGAGCGTTGGCTGAGCGGCGGTCACCCGTGGAGCGTAGGTCTCACCGAATAGCGTGTAGTCATGCGCCTGACACCGACGGATCGTGATCGGTTGCTGATCTTCACCGCGGCCGAGTTGGCTCGAGCGAGACGTGCCCGAGGTTTGCGACTCAACGTGCCCGAGGCCACGGCGTTGATCGCCGACACCGTGTGCGAGGCGGCACGCGACGGCGCTCGTCTGATGGAGGCCGCCGCCGCAGGCGCCAATGTGCTGACGGTCGCCGACGTGTTGCCGGGCGTTCCCGACATCGTCACCGATGTGAAGGTCGAGGCTGTGTTCGACGACGGTACGCGCATGGTGGTGGTGCGCGACCCGTTTGGTGGAGGCGGCAGCCTTGGTTCCGAGGCGCCGGGTGCTGTCATCACTGCGGCACGCACGGCTGGTCCTCCACCTGGCCTTGTACACGTGGTTGCCACCAATACATCCGACGTGCCCGTCAGCATCACGTCGCACTTCCATTTCTTCGAGGTCAACCCGCGGCTGTCGTTCGATCGCGCGGTGGCGTATGGCATGCGTCTGGCGATCCCCGCCGGGTCTGCGCTTCGCTTCGAGCCCGACGTCGCCACGGACGTACCACTGGTTCCGATCGCCGGGGCCAGAGTGGCGATCGGTTTTGCCGGTCTGGTCGACGGTCCGCTCGACGCGCCTGGCGCCAAGCAGGCTGCACTCGCTCGCGCCGCCGAGCAGGGCTACCTCGGAGCGCAGCCGTGACTGACAATCCCAATTCGAGCCGGCACTCGCACGGCGAGTTCGAACACAGCCATGACGACGGTGGCGTGCCACACGACCACCTCCTTCCCGACGAGATCCTTCCCAACGACTACGCCGCCATCCACGGACCCACGGTGGGCGATCGTGTTCGACTTGGCGACACCGGGCTGGTCATCGAGATCGAGTACGACTCGCAGCAACGAGGCAACGAGTTCCTTGCCGGTTTCGGCAAGACCGCCCGCGATGGACTGCTGTTGAAGGCCGCAGCGGTGAGGGAAACCTGCGATGTGGTGATCTCAAACGTCGTCGTCATCGATGCCACTCGGCACGTCGGGAAGGTGTCGATCGGAATTCGCGATGGACGGATCAGCGCGGTCGGGCGGGCGGGCAACCCCGACATGATCGACGACGTCGATGTGGTGGTCGGGACGGGCACGACGATCATCTCCGGCGAGGGCATGATCGCCACAGCGGGAGCGATCGACACGCACGTGCACCTGTTGTCGCCGCGCATCATGGAGGCGTCACTTGCGTCAGGCGTGACCACGATCATCGGTCAGGAGTTCGGCCCGGTATGGGGTGTCGGTGTCAACTCGCCGTGGGCGCTGCGGCACGCGTTCAACAGCTTCGATCA
>JANOJI010000413.1:0-3153 GCA_031408175.1 Ilumatobacteraceae bacterium | reverse complement strand
TTGCTCCGCCATGTCGGCCGGAATGTCGATCTCGTCCCACTTGGCACCGAGTTCTTCGTCGTGCCAGATCAGAGCCTTCATCTTCACAAGATCAACGAGACCGACGAACGGCTTGTTGGACTCCGGGCCACCAGCACCAATGGGCAGGTGGATGACGGCAGGGGTGGCCTGCAAGCGATCCTTGACCATCGCCACGGTGCGGTAGAAGTCGGCGCCGATGCGATCCATCTTGTTGACGAAACACATGCGGGGAACCTTGTACTTGTTGGCCTGGCGCCACACGGTCTCGGTCTGCGGCTCGACGCCGGCGACCGAGTCGAACACCGTGACTGCACCGTCGAGCACCCGCAGTGATCGCTCGACCTCGATGGTGAAGTCGACGTGGCCGGGAGTGTCGATGATGTTGATGCGATGGTTGTTCCAGATGCAGGTCGTGGCAGCCGATGTGATGGTGATGCCGCGCTCCTGCTCCTGCGCCATGTGGTCCATGGTGGCCGCGCCGTCGTGGACCTCACCGATCTTGTAGCTCTTGCCGGTGTAGTAGAGGATGCGCTCGGTCGTGGTGGTCTTGCCCGCGTCGATATGGGCCATGATTCCGATATTGCGGGTGCGCTCGAGTGGGAATTCGCGCTTAGCCATCTCTCTACTTCTCTCTCTGGGTCTTGCTGTCAGGTTGCGTCGATGCGTGGGGGGCAGCGCAAGGCCACATTGGCCGTAGGCACGATGTTCAATGATATCGGCGAGGTGCTGGCGTTCGCGCGGACCGGGAGGCGGCGTTACGGTGGCCGCGATGCGCCACGACGAGTACCGCAGACACGATGCCCTCGGACTGGCCGAGTTGGTTCGGTCCAGGCAGGTCACAGCCGGCGAGCTGCTCGACCTGGCCATGCAGCGCACGGCCGACACTGACCAGCAGATCGCCGCAGTCGTCTACATCGAGATCGAGCGGGCCCGCCGGGCAATTGCCGAAGGATTGCCCGCCGGTCCGTTCACGGGAGTGCCCTTCCTGATCAAGGACCTTGGCTGCGACGCCGTCGACTTCCCGACGTGCATGGGCTCGAGCCTCTATCGCGACTACCGCTACTCGGTCGACTCCGAGCTTTTCACCAGGCTCGAACGCTCGGGATTGGTCACCTTCGCCCGCACCACCAGCCCGGAGTTCGGCATCGGGCCAACCGCCGAAGGGGCGGCGTATGGGCGTCCCACCCGGAATCCGTGGAATGTCGGCCGCGTTGCCGGCGGATCGTCCGCCGGGTCCGCAGCAGCAGTCGCGGCCGGGATCGTGCCGATCGCTCACGGCAGCGACGGCGGAGGGTCGGTTCGCATCCCCGCCTCGTCCTGCGGGCTGTTCGGGCTGAAGCCGACACGTGCCCGTCTTCCCGACGGCCCGTCGGCCGGCGAGGGCTGGGCCGGCATGGCCATCGACGGCTTCTTGACCCGCAGCGTTCGCGACACCGCTGCCCTGATCGACGCGACCCACGGACCCGACCTGGGCACGCCGTACTATGCGCCACCGCTTCAGGGAACGCTGCTCGAAGCGATCGGAACTCCCCCGCCCCGGTTACGGATTGCGTACTCGACGCTGTCGTTCACCGGGGACCCGGTGCATACCGACTGCCGGGATGCGATCAACCACACCGCCGCGCTATGCGCCGGACTCGGTCACGAGGTGGTCGAGGCCGATCCCAAGGTGGAAATAGACCGGTTCATGCAGGCCTGGACCAACATCGTGGCGTGCGGCACCGAGTTGACGGTTCGTTTCCGCCTGGCCGAACTTGGTCGCGCCGCGCGCTCCGACGAACTCGACGGCGTCACACGCGGTGCCGTTGCTCTTGGTCGGGCGATTTCCGGTGGGGACTATCTGGATGCAGTCAACACCGTGCACGAGATCGGCCGGCAGATGGCCCGCCTCCTCGCCGACGAACGTGGATTCGACATGTTGCTGACGGCGACCCTCGCCGAACCTCCCGCCGAGATCGGGCGGTTCAAGCCCGACAACGACGACTTCATCGACTATCGGCTGGGTCCTCAGGGAGTGCTGGCCTATTCACCATTCACCGCGCTGGCCAACGGCACGGGCCAACCGGCGATGTCGGTGCCGCTGTACTGGAACGATGCCGGTCTGCCGATCGGCACCCACTTCATGGCCCGTGCCGGTGACGAGGCACTGCTGTTGCAACTGGCGGCTCAACTCGAACAAGCCGACCCTTGGTTCCGCCGCGTCCCGCCGCTGTAACCGCAGCGTTTGATGACGCACGCCCCTATGCGGGGCCGCAGTCGTCAAACGCGAGGCCGGGTCCGTGGCGTTTGATGACGCACGCCCCTATGCGGGGCCGCAGTCGTCAAACGCGTTCAGGCGACGGTCGCTGCCTTGGCCAGGGCGATCCGCCGCAGCGGCGGCAACGTCGGCGGGGGCTGCTTGCGGGGTGGAAGTTCGCGTAGCAGTTGGGTCGACGCCTGGGTGATGGTCAGTACGGCACGTTCGAAGGCTGCCTCCGTGGCCGGCGAGGTCTTCTGCACGCCGCTGATCTTGCGAACGTACTGACGGGCGGCGGCCTCGATCTCCTGCGGTGTGGCGAGCGGCTCCAGGCCTCGAAGTGTGGTGATGTTGCGGCACATGTTGCGATCGTACGTTGCGGGCTTCTACGTACCGCTGCGCAGCGCGTCGACTGGTTCCATGCGCGCCGCCCGAACCGAGGGATAGAGCCCGGCGAGCAGGCCGACCAACGCGCCGACCAACGGGGCGACGACCGGCAACCACAGGTCGAGCACCGGCGTCCACTGCCGGCTGGCCGAGACGCCGACCACCAACAAGATGCCAACGGTGGCGCCAATGATTCCTCCGACCACCCCCATGGCAACCGACTCGGCCAGGAACTGGCCGGCAATGTGACGTCGCGAGGCGCCGAGGGCCCGGCGCAGCCCGATCTCGCCGGTTCGTTCCATCACCGTCACCAACGTGACGTTGGCGATACCGATAGCGCCGACGATCAGCGACACCAGACCGAGCAGCAGGAACAGTTGGTTCACATCGCTCTGAACACGATTCTTGGTGTCGCTGGGGTCACGAGGCGCGGACACACTGAGTGACTCCGGGGCGTTGGGATTGAGGGCGATCGCCGCCTGGGTCGCGATCAGCGTCGCTGCCCCCAA
>JANOJI010000402.1:0-2261 GCA_031408175.1 Ilumatobacteraceae bacterium | reverse complement strand
ATGGCGGCCGCCGAGTCCGGCACGCGACAGCAGATCGCCTTCTACGGCTCGACGCCTGCGTACAAGGGCGTGCTCGAACTGCACGGTTGGAACGGCCTCCACGAAGAACTCAATGCGCTGTCGAAGACGGGCGGATGGGTCGAGATGGGCAACCTGATCACCGACGAGATTCTCAATACGTTCGCCGTGGTCGGCGGCCCCGAGAAGATCGCCCCGGAACTCCTCCGCCGCTACGGCGACGTCGTCCAACGCATCAGCTTCTACGCCCCGTACAAGAGTGACCCCGACCGCTGGCGCCAGGTGCTGGCCGACCTCCAATCCGCCTCGCCGTGAACGAGTGTTTGCAGCCACCCCGGGGTGGCGCGAAACACTCGGACAGGTTCTAGACGAGTTCGAGGGATTCGGCGAGGTAGAGCTCGCGGCATTTGGCCCGCTGCAACTTGCCCGACGAGGTCTTCGGCAACGTGCCCGGCCGTACGAGCATCACATCGCGGGGCGGCAGCCCGCACACCTCAAGCGTTCGATGATGCAGGGCTTCGCGTACCAAGGGTGGATCTTCGGTGCGCACCTCGGCAACGACGACGACGCTCTCCTTGCCCTTGTACCCCTCGACCCCGAAGGCGATCACATTGCCGGCGCGCACTCCGTCGAGCGTGCCGCACGCCCGCTCGATGTCTTCCGGAAAGACATTGCGACCACCGACGATGATGACGTCTTTGATGCGTCCACACAGCACCAGCTCGCCATCGACGGTGTAGGCCAGGTCTCCCGTGCACAGCCATCCGTCATGGAACAAGGCGGCGGTGGCATCGGGCCGCTTGTAGTACCCGGGTGTCACCGAGGTGCCGCGCAGCAGCAGCTCGCCGACGTGTCGGTCGGCCAGTTCGGCACGCGTGAGCGGGTCGACGACCTTCATCGCCAAGCCGGGAACGGCCCGCCCGAGGAATGGGATGCGGCGCACGTGCAGTTCTTCTTCGGCATCGGCCAGATCGAGTGGTTTGGCGATACGGTCGCGCTCCAACACGACGCGGTCGACCGAGTCGCACACCATGCCGCGGTGGCGGGGCGGGAACACGCCACCGATCGCCAGCTCGGCCATGCCAAATGCCGGAAAGACGCCGGTCGACTTGAACCCGAACGGTTCGGCGGCGACGATAAAGGCCTCGACCGCCGTAGGGTCGACCGGCTCGGCGCCGCTGAGCGCCAGCGTCAACGACGACAGATCGAGATCGCGCATGCGCGCCAGGGCGCGAGTCGCCAGCACCCAGGAGAAGTTCGGCCCCGCAGTCGCAGTGCCGCCCCAGTCGCTGATCCACTGCATCCAGTTCCCCGGTTTCGCCAGGAAATCTTGCGGTGCGGCCTGCACCAGTTGGCAGCCGTTTGTCATCGGAATCGACAGGAAGCCGACCAAACCCATGTCGTGATACAGCGGAAGCCACGACACCATCACCTCGGCCTCGCCGAGCTCGGCTGCGCTGCACGAGGCGTCGATGTTCGCTGCCAGAACGCGGTCGGGGATCATCACCCCCTTCGGGTCGCTGGTCGATCCACTCGTGTATTGAAGAATCACCAAGCGCTCGGGA
This sequence comes from Ilumatobacteraceae bacterium, assembly GCA_031408175.1. Taxonomy (GTDB): domain Bacteria; phylum Actinomycetota; class Acidimicrobiia; order Acidimicrobiales; family Ilumatobacteraceae; genus JAENVT01. The sequence goes on along the minus strand of JANOJI010000402.1, from coordinate 678 downwards.
TCGTGAGCCGGAATCTCGAGATGATCGCCGCCGGGTGCGGTCGATGATCCCGGCAGTACGGTCGACATCAACTCGATTGGCGGATCCCCGATGGTGCGTTCGTAGAACGCAGCGAGCAGCTTGTCGATCAACACCAATTTGGCGTCGCCGTGGCGAATACGCGTCCGCGTCGAGTCGATGAAGACGTCCAGCGAACCCATGCGCATCGGCAGTGGCAGCACCATGCTGGCAACACCGGCCAGCCAGCAACCCTGGATGATCGTCATCAACTGACGCGACGTCGGCCCGAGAATTGCCACATGGTCGCCGGGCACCAGGCCTCGAGCCTGCAACGCAGCGCCGACGACCCTGGCGTCGTCGTGAATCTCGCGCCACGGGACGAACGAATCCCCCGATGCCGGTGCCACAGAAGGGCCGACGAAACGTACGCCGGTGGGTCGGTCGACTGCAGCAATGATGCGGTCGACGATCCCCACATACGACGAACCGGTGGGCGAGGACATGATTTTGCAACCGTAGTAGCGCCGCGCCTCGTCGTAGAATCTTTGGTTCATGACTCTGCCCACCAACACAGCGCCTTCCGGCCCTGACGACGCCCCCAAGTTCCGCTACACGGGCGCGCTTGCCCAGGAGATCGAACTTCGCTGGCAGGATCGATGGGAGTCCGACGGAACGTTC
>JANOJI010000380.1:0-2476 GCA_031408175.1 Ilumatobacteraceae bacterium | reverse complement strand
CGGATCGCGACTTTTGCATCGGGGATCGATCGTTCGACGGTGAGCAGCGGCACGATAGCCACGCCGAGGCCAATGGCGACCAGTCGTTGGGTTGTGAGGTTGTCGTCGCTGCGAAAGACGATGTCGGGCTCTGCGCCGACTCGCTCGAGTGCGCGAGCGACGCGCGTCGCACACGGGTCGCCGACCGGCATCGAGATCATGCGCACCCCGGCGAGTTCGGCGAGGTCGATGGTCTCGTTCTGTGCCAGCGGATGGTCGGGTGCGGTGATCAGCACCTCGGGGTCCCGAATCAGTTCGACCATGGCGTACGCGTCGTCGAGCGAGGCGACATCGGCGAATGCCAGGTCCGCCTGCCCGTTGCGAATGAGACCCTCCACATTGGTGATCATCGGTTCGTTGCGAAGTTCGACATTGATGTCGGGCCAACCGGTGCGGAAGAGGGCCAGCGTCGGCGGCAACAGGCGGTTGCTCGCTGACTGAAAGGTTCCGACGCGCAAGACGCCGGCGTCCCCTGCAGCCATCGCATCGAGATCAGCTTTCGCCGCGGCGAGACGAGAGATGATGTGACCGGCGTGATCGAGCAGCACCTTGCCGGCCTCGGTGAGCGACACCGACCGTGGTCCGCCCGGGCGATCGACCAGCCGGTGCCCGACAGCTTTTTCGAGGGTCGAGATCTGCTGTGAGATGGCACTCTGGGCATAGCCGAGTCGGGTGGCGGCCTGCGAGAACGAACCGGTCTGGGCGACCGCCTCGAGGGCCATCAGGTGACGAACTTCGACGCCTACCGGTAAATCGAATTCAGAGATTGATTTCCACATTTATATCTATTTCCCTTATTGATCGTATAGGACGATACTACGGTACAACTTCGATTCAAGGAGATGATTCATCATGGCAGGTTTGATTCTGCTCGCACTACTGATCGGCTCGGTGCTGGCACCGCGCTTCGGCGTCGATTCCCGACCGGAGTTCACCGGCCGCCCCGACTGGCGCAATCACGCGGCATGAATTCGGCACACCACCGCGGCCCACCCACATAGCCACTTCGATGCCGGTATTGCTGCTAACGGGAGCCTGATCCGATAAAACGGTGGGTCGTGGCGAATCGACAGCGAATCCCTGTGCCCAAGGGGTTCTGGACGATCTGGACCACGGTGGCCCTTGACCTCGTCGGATTCGGCATCATCGTGCCGATACTCGGCCGCTACGCCGAGCGGTTCGGTGCATCCGGACTCACGGTCGGCTTCCTTTTCGCATCGTTCTCGCTCGCCCAACTCCTGTGTGCGCCGTTGCTCGGCAGGCTGTCGGATCGCATCGGTCGCAAGCCGGTCATCGTCATCTCGCTGATCGGAACTGCGATCGGCAGCTTCGTGACCGGTGCGGCAGGGGTGCTGTGGTTGTTGTTCGCCGGCCGGATCATCGACGGAGCCTCAGGCGGCAGCTTGTCGGTCGCGCAGGCGGCGGTGGCCGATCTGGCGCCAGAGGCGGAACGACCGCGTCTGATCGGCCTGCTCGGCGCGGCCTTCGGTGTCGGCTTCGTGCTGGGCCCCGCTATCGGGGGTCTGGCAGCGCTCGGCGGCCCGCACGTGCCGTTCTATGTGGCGGGCGTCCTCGCCACGATCAACGCCGTCGCCGCCATCGTGCGACTGCCCGAAACGCGTCGACCTGGCGACCGAGTTCGTCGGCCGGGCCTGACGGCGCCAACCTCGCCGATCCTGCGCCACCTGGCCATCGTCGGCTTCATCACGGTCGTTGCATTCACCGCATTCGAAGCGACGTTCTCGTTGTTCGGCGATCGTCGGTTCGGGTTGACCGAAGCGTCGTCCGCTGCCGTCTTCCTCGGTGTCGGTCTCGTTCTGGTGGCGATTCAAGCCGGTGCGTACGGCAGGTTGGTCGAACGATTCGGCACGCAGCGCCTGTTCGCCTTCGGCCTCACCATGCTGGCGGCCGGGCTGGCGGTCACCGCGGTTGCCAAGGTCTGGCCGGTGCTGACTGCTCGCCAGTGTGCAGATGCACGCCATCCAGACCAGTGGCAACTGCATTCGCAATGTCACGGCGGACCATTTCGCGGGTGTCGCGCCCGATGAACTCGACGATCCCAGGCCGTGGTGCGAAATCATCCGCCAGTGGGCCACACTCCATCCTGAATTCTCTTACCTGCCGCGCAAGTTCAAGATTGCCGTAACGGGCTCGCCGCAGGATCGGGCCGCGTCGAAGGTGCACGATGTCGGTCTCAATCTGCGCCGCAACGCAGCCGGCGAAATAGGCTTCGAGGTGCTGGTGGGTGGCGGCCTCGGGCGCATGCCGATGATCGGTCATGTGGTCCGCGACTACATTGCGCCTCGCGAACTGCTCGCGTACCTGGATGCCATCCTGCGCGTGTACAACATGGGCGGCCGCCGCGACAACATTCACAAGGCCCGCATCAAGGTGCTGGTGAAGTCGGTCGGCCCCGCGAAGTTTCGTGAGATGGTCG
>JANOJI010000327.1:0-4213 GCA_031408175.1 Ilumatobacteraceae bacterium | reverse complement strand
TCGAACATCCTGCGGGCATGCACCGGTGATCAGATCGACGAGTACCTCATCCCGACGATCACCGGCGAGCGCGTCGATTGCCTGGCGATGAGCGAACCCGATGCGGGCAGCGACGTTCGCGGCATGAAGTGCACTGCCGTGCGCGACGGCGGCGACTACGTGATCAACGGCACCAAGCACTTCATCAGCCACGCCGATCTCGCCGACTACGTCATCTTGTTTGCTGCCAGTGGCGAGGAGCAGACCAGCCGAGGTCCGAAGAAGTTGATCACGGGCTTCCTGGTCGACTTCGACACGCCCGGCTGCGATGTCGTCGATGGTTACCGGTGCGTCTCCAATCGGGGATACCACAACATGATCATCAACTTCGACGACTGCCGTGTGCCGGTGTCGAAGGTGCTCGGCGAGGAGCATCACGGATTCGACGCTGCAAACGAGTGGCTCGGCTCGACCCGGCTTCAGGTCGCCGCGGTGTGCGTCGGCCGGGCTCGCCGCGCCCTGCGGATCGCCACGGAGTGGGCGGCCACCCGAGTACAGTTCGGCCAGCAGATCGGCAAGTTCCAAGGTGTGTCCTTCAAACTGGCCGACATGTTGACGCGACTCGAGGCTGCAGAGTTGCTGACGCTGCGAGCGGCATGGAAAGACGCGCACGGAACCGCGACCGACAGCGACATGGCAATCGCCAAGGTGTTCGCCAGCGAGATGTGCCAGTTCGTGACCGACGAGGCGATTCAGATTCTCGGAGGAATGGGATTGATGGGCGAACTGCCACTCGAGCGGATGTGGCGCGACACCCGAGTCGACCGCATCTGGGATGGAACATCGGAAATCCAGCGGCACATCATCTCCCGGGCGATGCTGCGCCCGTTCGGAGCCTGACCTGTGACCGACCTGCATCGCCTGCTCGCGCCGCGTTCGATCGCAGTCGTCGGCGGTGCGCCTGCCGAGCGCGTTGTTCGCCAATGCCTGAAGCTTGGCTTCCCCGGCGCGATCTGGCCGGTGCACCCAAACCGCGGCGATCTCGCCGGCGTGCCCTGCATACCCACCCTCGACGCCCTCCCAACCGTTCCCGACGCGGTGTTTCTCGGGGTCAATCGTCATGCCACCGTCGAGGCAATGTCGACACTGCGTTCCATCGGTGCCGGTGGCGCTGTGTGCTACGGATCGGGCTTTGCGGAATCGGGTGAGGCGGACCTGCAGAGCGATCTCCTCGACGCGGCCGGGGACATTCCGTTTCTCGGACCGAACTGCTATGGATACGTCAACACGTTCGATCATGTCGCGCTGTGGCCCGACGAACATGGCATGCAGGCGCACGATCGTGGCGTCGCCATCGTGTCGCAGAGCGGCAACGTGGCCGTCAACCTGACCTTCCAGCAGCGCGGGTTGCGCCTCGGCACGATCGTCTCGGTCGGCAACCAGGCCAGTGTGGGCATGGAGGACTGCGTCGAGGCGTTCCTGGACGACCAGCGGATCACCGCCATCGGGTTGTTCCTCGAAGCGCTGCGCGATCCACAGCACTTCGCCACGGTTGCGCGGCGGGCCCATGACCAAGGTGTGCCGATCGTTGTCCTACAGACCGGTCGATCGGCGGCAGGCGCCGCAATCGCGACGTCGCACACAGGTTCCATGTCGGGCCGCGCCGCGGCGTACGACGCGCTGTTCGCCCGATACGGCGTGGCGACGGTGACGACGCCGGCCGAGATGCTGGAGACCCTGAAACTGCTCGACAACGGTGGCCCTTTGCGTGGACCGCGTGTGGTCTCGATGAGTTGCTCGGGCGGCGAGGCCTCGCTGGTGGCCGACCGAACGGAACACGGGACGCTGCAGTTCGAACCTTTCACCCACGAACACGAGACCCGCATCGAAGCGACCCTCACCGAGCTGGTCACCGTCAGCAATCCGTTCGACTACCACACGTTCATGTGGGGCGATCGAGACGCCACATGGAAATGCTTCACTGCGGTTCTCGACGGGCCGCAGGACGCCACCATGCTGGTCCTCGACGCGCCACCGAGTCCCGACAACGACGCGTCGGCATGGGTCGTTGCTGTCGATGCACTTGGAGATGCAGTCGAAACCACCGGTCGGCGCGCGGTGATCGTCGCGACCATGGCCGAATGCCTCAACGAGCCGTTGCGCGCCCACATCATCGAACGCGGACTGACCCCGCTGCTCGGATTGAGCGAAGGTCTGGCGGCACTGCGAGCTGCCGCACTCGTCGGCACCCGCTGCGACCCACCGCACTCCCCCGTCTCGATGCCGACCGGCACGCGACTGATCGACGAGGCCGAGGCGAAAGGTCGCCTGGCCCTGATCAATGTCAACGTCCCCAACGGCAAGATGGTGCCGGCAGCCGACGTCGAGTCTGCTGCAGCTGAGATCGGCTATCCCATCACATTGAAGGCGCTCGGTCAGGCACACAAGAGCGAGTCGGGCGCCGTCAAGGTTGGCCTCGGCAGCGCCGCGGCCGTGACCAGCGCGCTGGCCGCGATGCCACCGTCTGGCACATTCCTCGTCGAGGCCACCGTGACCGATGTCGTTGCCGAGGTGCTGGTCACCGTACGCCGCGACCCGCCGATCGGCTGGCTCGTCTCGCTCGGCTTCGGAGGCGTGACGACCGAGTTGTGGAGCGACGTCACGCACCTGCTCGCGCCGGTGACGAGCGACGACGTTCGGCTGGCGTTGACCACACTGCGCAGCTACCCGCTGTTGACAGGTTTCCGCGGGAAGCCGGCAGCCGACATCGACGCGCTGGTGTCGCTGGTCGTCACCCTTGCCGAGGCCGTCGTTGGCACCGACGTCGTCGAGGTCGAGCTCAATCCTGTGCTCGTTGGCCAGCGCGGCGCCACCGCCGTCGATGCCTTCTGGGTCGAGGAGACACGATTGGAGGAAACCCCATGACCGGATTTCATGTGGACCTACACGACGGCACCGCGGTCGTCACGCTTGATCGTCCGAAGGCCAATGCGATCGATGCCGCAACCAGCAGAGCAATGGGCGAGACGTTCGCAACACTCGACGGCGATCCCCAGGTGCGGGCAATCATCCTCACCGGTGCCGGACCGAAGTTCTTCTCCGCTGGGTGGGATCTCTCGGCTGGCGAGGATTTCGACAGCGACTACGGCGTCGGCGGGTTTGGTGGGTTCCCCGAATCACCCGACCGAACCACCCCGGTGATCGCCGCAGTCAACGGCATGGCCGTCGGTGGCGGGTTCGAGATCGCGATGGCTGCCGATCTGATCGTGGCCGCCGATCACGCACAGTTCTGGTTGCCCGAGCCCGGCCTGGGCATCCTGCCCGACGCCGGCGTGGTGAAGTTGCCCCGGCTCCTGCCGCCCCATGTCGCTCGTGGGTTGTTGTTGACCGGGCGACGGATGGGGGCCGAAGAGGGTCTGCGGTGGGGCCTGATCACCAGTGTGGTGCCAGCCGACGATCTGCTGAGCGCCGCCCACAGCTTGGCCACTGCGATCGCCGCCTCGGCGCCGCTGAGCATCGCCGCCCTGCTCGACATCGAGAGCCGTACGGCGCACCTGTCGACCGACGAGGCAATGGCCTCATTGAAGTCGTTGGCCAGCTACCGGCTGGCGATCGACTCCGAGGATGCTCATGAAGGCGCAGCAGCGTACAACGAACGCCGAGCCCCTGTTTGGAGAGGTCGCTGATGGGCCGGGGAAGGGCCCCTTGTGGGGAGCGAACGGATGCTGTACGGTGCGGCCACCGGGCTCGTGCGGCTCGTGCGGTAGCCGGGGGGTGGCGTGTGGCGCTCAGACGGATGACCCTGACCTTGGCCCTGGTGATCGCGGCTTGCGGAGGCGGCGGCGACGGGTCCTCCGCCACGACGGAATCGACGATCGCCGACGAATCCTCTGCCACCACCGAATCGACGATCGCCGACGAATCCTCTGCCACCACCGAATCGACGATCGCCGACGCCGGCGAGTCCGGTCAGGCGAGTTTCGCCGAGGCTCACATGGCCGGAAGCGTCGACACATCGGCCGACGAACCCGACCCGAGCACGTACGCTGACACGTTCGCCGCCGACGAACCCGGCATCTTCGTGGTGTACCTGCTCGACGCAGACGCCGAGGTCGACATCACGTGGAACCGCGAGGGCGAGGAGCTTCTCCGGAACACCCAACAGACACCAGGCGGACGCTGGGCTGAGTACCACATCAATCCGGCTCCGGGCGGGTTCCTGCCTGGCCAGTGG
>JANOJI010000267.1:0-1596 GCA_031408175.1 Ilumatobacteraceae bacterium | reverse complement strand
CCGCTCGGCCCCGGTGTTGATCGCCGAGCTGAGCAGGCGGCTTCGACTCTGAGTGCGATTGATCGCCTCGTTGTGACGCGCGACGGATTCTTGAGGGGTGGGGTGACTGTGCGTCGAGGACGCGCTGGGCGGACTCGACTCTCGGGAGGTCGATGATGAGATCTGAAGCGGTGAGTTCACTGCGGAACTGGGCCAAAGATCGGCTCGGCGAACAGGAAGATCTGCTGCGCTCGGTAGAGCGCGCCATTGCGCGCTTGGCCGAGCTTGACCACGAGCGTGCGCAAGTGGTCGAGACGGTCGGCGCCTGCGTTGTCCGTCTCGGTGAACTCGTACTCGACGAACACCAATTCGCCGCGTTCGTCGGAGTCGAACTCGGCGCGCTGCGCGCCGGCCGCTCGAAGCCGGCCGGCACCGTCCCGACGCGTCGCCCATCGGCTGTGAACGGCGAGGTGCCGCGATGACCGCGACGAACACCGTCGACGAGTGGTTCGCCCGGAACCCGCGTCGGAACAGCCCGGAGGTCGACTACGGCCAACGTTGGACCTCGGCTCGCAATCCGGGCGTCGAATGGCGGATCGCCTGGAACACCGGCACGGGCGAGATGTACGCGGCCCGCCGTGACAACGCCGATCTGCACGTTCTCGGCATCGCCCACACCTTCGCCGAAGCCGAGACGGCACTACAGGGATGGGCGAGTCACGCAAGTCAACCCGGCGAGCTCGACTGGGCGATCGACCGGACCCGTGATCTCACCGGCGACGGCGAACTCTCGCTACACCTGTCGCGCCTGCGCGCCGACCTCACAGAGCTTGCCTCGCACCCCGAACCCCTCGTTCGTGAAGGGCTGTCGGTCGAGCTCTGAGCGGCCGTCGGGCGCGGTCACCGGCACATCGGCGTGAGCTGGCCGGCGTCGTGCGGTACCATGGTCGTCGGCTTCCCCGCTGTTGACGTGAACGACGCGTGAGGAGGTGTGCGATGGATTCGATGCCACGGTTGGTGGTGCTGCGTCTCGTGAACGGGGTGGTGCTGGATCATCCCTTCGCCGCCGAGGTGCGGTTCCCGTTGTGGGCGGCGACCTTGGAGGCTGACGCTACCGATCCGTTCGGTTGGCGGCGTTCGGTGTGGCCCCCAGCGCCGGGTGGGCGGGGGTGGGTTCCGCAGGTGCTGCACTTCGGTGATGTTGTCGAGTTCGGCTCGTATCACGATCCGGTGCAGCGTTGGTTTGGCTGGTACACGCACCATGCCGGGGACGGGATCATCGTCACGGGACCGTTCGCATCCCCGAGCGACGCTTCGTTGGATGCCGAGCCGACCCGCCGCGAGTTCGAGTGTCGGGCGATGCTCGACTATCAGCGATCGCGGCTGCAGGCCGCAACGCAGATCGGCTGACGGTCCGACTGTTCACGGCACCTGGCCCGAAGGGCCGGTCACGTCGCCCACTGCCGCGGTCTGTCGTTGCGATCGGGCGATGCGACCGCCGGCGGCGGGTCAGTAGTCGCTCGGAAACAGGACGGTTGTGGTGGTGGGTTTCGAGCAGGCGGTTGCGCTTGTGGCGCTAAGCGTCGCGGTTACGCCCGGGGTGTATCAGGGCGGGGC
>JANOJI010000146.1:0-2817 GCA_031408175.1 Ilumatobacteraceae bacterium | reverse complement strand
CGTGACAGCACCCTTGGTGAGGATGTTCAACTCTGCATCGATCACGTCGTCGGCCAACTGACGTCCATTGAGGAAGCCAGACGAATTGCCGAGCTCGAACGTCATGATGTCGGGGATCAACACGCCGGCGATCGTGGCGGCGTACGCCGCGTCACCCGACAGTGCGGTGATGCGAGCCGTCACTTCAGCGCCGAATACGGCCCATTGCTGCGACGGTGGCGTGGTGTTGAAGGCATCCTTGCGATCGGCGGCGATGAGTGCCGTGTTGATCGCCGGGCGAGCCATCTGATCGACGGTCACCCCGTTCAGCGATGTCGTCGCCCACACGCCGATGCCGCCCTCACCGAGCAGACGGCTGGGTACCTCGACAACGATCGCCGTCACGTTGAGGCCGGCGAAGAAATTGGTCCCAGTGAATTGGAAGTTGTTCCTGAAGCCGTCGAGATCGAAGAAGAACGGATCGTCGAACGTGCCGGCCATCACTCGACCCGTGCGGGCGAACTTGAACGACTTGCCAACGCGACCTTCAGCTTCGACCTCGCGGCGCTTGCCTTCGAGCTCGACCTCGATCTCCTGGCGGCCATCCTTCTTGACCTTGCCGAACGTGACCTCGATCTCTGTGTCGGCCTTTGCATCGCCGTTGTCGTCGATGTTGAAGCGGTACTTCGCGTCCGGGTGGAAGCTGGTGCCACTGAGCACACCTGCCACCGGGTTGACGGTCATGATCAGCACCGTGTTGTCGGGGTTGGTCGGCGACTGGAACGTGTAGACGTCGTTGATGTCGGTGCGGCCATCGGCCTTCACCCCTGGCGCGTCGAGATGGTCGGCAGCACTGGCTCCCATCGCGGCGACCGATGATGCAACGATGATCGATCCGGCTCCAAGCGCAGTGAGCGCTTTGTGTTTGATACTCATGAAATCCTCCTGGGTCGTTGGGCGATGTAGCCCAGACAGCCGTTCGAAGCCGTCGGCCAGTTGGATTGAAGAAACTTGAGAAAGTCTTGACGTTCCTGCTCGCGGGCTACGCCACTGAGGGCAGGCCGGCGCCGACGACTCGCGCCAGGCGCTCGAGTTCTGTGTTTGGGATCGCGTTCCAATCCAACACCAGCTCGGTCAGCTTCTCGGCCCAGGTGACCCACACGCCGTTCAGCGAGAACGGCTTGGCGAACCAGCCCCACTCGGAGTTGACGAAGCACAGCGCGGCGTGAACCGGCACCCGGTCGAGCCCGTTCGCTGCGAGTACGTTCTCAACGGCGATCACTTGCCGGTCGATCCCGTCGACCAGGCTGGTGCGGTCACGGCCGGCCACGTACAAACGCTCGTCCATCTTGAACCAACCACCGACATCGCGCCGTTCGACTCGACCGTCATACTCGTTGGCAGCGACCACCACCCACACACCCGATGGAGCCACCACGACGTGGTCGATGTGCCCCCTGGTGGCCGGAACCTTTCGATCGTCGAGCACTACCGCGCGCTTGCCGAGCTCGGTGTGCAGATGGACCGACAGCATGCGCTCACGCTGCACGCGCTCGGCTCCATCGTTCGACGGTTCCGAGTCGCTGAAGAACCTGGCAACCCGGGAAATGCGGCTGGTCGACCGCCGTTCGACCAGCACATCTGAGCGGCGGCACATGCTGCACACGGCCGACTTCGCTTCGGAATCCCACCACGCCTCCGTCCCAACGGGCAACGGCCTGCCGCAAGAACGGCAGGTCCCGGCCCGATGGAGGGCGACGAACTTCGTAGGCATGCACAAGTATCGGTCCCCTCGACCAGTGCTTGAGATTCGAATGCCGAAATTGGGCCATTCGGCCTGCTCGCGGGTTCCGACGAGCCGCAGGTGGCACACTGGTTGCGATGAGAATTGAGCGTCAGCGGCTCGGCTGGTGGTTGTGCGCGGCCGCGGCAGTGTGCTTCGGTGCGGCGACACCCGCCACCAAGCTCATCATCCGCGATGCGGGGCCCTTGACATTGGCCGGGTTTCTCTACCTCGGAGCCGCGATCGCGGTGCTGCCGTTCCAGCGACGCGAACGCCGCGACACGAAGGCACCGCACCGTCGCGGCCTGCTGTTGTTGACCGTCGCTCTTGGCGGCGGGTTTGCCCCAGTGCTGCTACTCCTCGCCTTGGATCGAGCAACAGCCAGCACCGTCTCGCTGCTGTTGAACCTGGAACTCGTCGCCACCGTTGTGGTCGCAGGGGTCTTTCTCCACGAGCACATCGGCCGGCGCACCGTCGTCGGTATCGGTCTCGTAGTCGCCGGCGGCGTGATCGTGACCGGCTTCGGAGGGACGCAACTAGCGCTCGGCGCGCTTCTGGTGGCCGGCGCATGCGTGTGCTGGGGCATCGACAACGCCATCACCGCAAGCCTCGACCGCTACAGCCCGGCCACCATCACCGTCACCAAAGGCCTCGTCGCCGGCACGGTGAACCTGACGCTTGGCCTGACACTCGAATCGGGCCCACGGCTTGCCACTGTTCTCGCAGCGCTCGCGATCGGGTCTGTCGGCTACGGGCTGTCGATCACCATGTGGATCGCCGGCGCCCGGCTGATCGGCGCAGCACGCGGGCAAGTCGTGTTCGCCCTCGCCCCATTCGTCGGCGCTGTGCTGGCGTGGCCATTGGTCGGCGAACGCATGCAAGGGAGGGTGATTGCAGCGTTCGCGGTTTCGCTCGTCGGCGTCATGATCGTTGCCACGTCAACACACCATCACCGGCACGTTCATCAGCCGATCGAACACGCACACGCCATCGATCCCGCCGACGTCCACCATCAGCCCGGAATGATCGAAGTCGTGGTCGGCGACGTGCATCGC